>NZ_JBIAQF010000008.1:89006-369685 GCF_042888885.1 Streptomyces sp. NPDC002742 | reverse complement strand
CCGGCTCAGGTGCAGAGCCGCGTGGACGCCTACCAGCGCTTCACGTCGATCCTCGGCGTCGCGCCGGGAGCCAACCTCTACTGCTGACGGCCCGACGGCGATACGGCGAGGGGCGCCCCTCGGTCATGAGGGGCGCCCCTCGCGGTGTCGTGCCGTCGGGTCTACGGCAGCGCCAGCATCCGCTCCAGCGCCAGCTTCGCGAACGCCTCGGTCTCCTTGTCGACCTCGATGCGGTTGACGAGGTTGCCCTCGGCGAGGGACTCCAGGGTCCACACCAGGTGCGGCAGGTCGATGCGGTTCATCGTCGAGCAGAAGCAGACGGTCCTGTCGAGGAAGACGATCTCCTTGCCCTCGGGCGCGAAACGGTTCGCGAGGCGCTGTACGAGGTTCAGCTCCGTGCCGATCGCCCACTTGGAGCCCGCCGGGGCGGCCTCCAGGGCCTTGATGATGTACTCCGTGGAACCGACGTAGTCCGCCGCCGCGACGACCTCGTGCTTGCACTCGGGGTGCACGAGGACGTTGACGCCGGGGATGCGCTCGCGCACGTCGTTCACCGAGTCCACGCTGAAGCGGCCGTGCACCGAGCAGTGGCCGCGCCACAGGATCATCTTCGCGTCGCGCAGCTGCTCCGCGGTCAGCCCGCCGTTCGGCTTGTGCGGGTTGTAGAGCACGCAGTCGTCCAGGGACATGCCCAGGTCGCGGACCGCGGTGTTGCGGCCGAGGTGCTGGTCGGGCAGGAACAGCACCTGCGATCCCTGTTCGAAGGCCCACTCAAGGGCCCGCTGGGCGTTCGACGACGTACAGATCGTGCCGCCGTGCTTGCCGGTGAACGCCTTGATGTCCGCCGACGAGTTCATGTACGAGACGGGCACGACCTGCTCGGCTATGCCGGCCTCGGTCAGCACGTCCCAGCACTCGGCGACCTGCTCGGCGGTGGCCATGTCGGCCATCGAGCAGCCCGCGGCGAGGTCCGGCAGGACGACCTTCTGGGCGTCGCCGGTGAGGATGTCGGCGGACTCCGCCATGAAGTGCACACCGCAGAAGACGATGTACTCGGCCTCCGGACGGGCCGCCGCGTCGCGGGCCAGCTTGAACGAGTCACCCGTGACGTCCGCGAACTGGATGACCTCGTCGCGCTGGTAGTGGTGGCCGAGCACGAAGACCTTGTCGCCGAGCTTCTCCTTGGCCGCCCGCGCGCGCTCGACCAGGTCCGGGTCGGACGGCGAGGGCAGGTCGCCGGGGCACTCCACGCCCCGCTCGCTCTTCGGGTCGGCCTGGCGGCCGAGCAGCAGCAGGGCGAGGGGCGTCGGCTGTACGTCGAGGTCCTGGGTCTGGGCGGTGGTCACGACACGCACCCTTTCTGTTTCTGCGGCTCGCCGGGCTCGTAAGGGAGCGGGCCCGGCGGAACGAAGCCTTTTCGTCGAATTGACGCTATCTATCATAACCGCTTCACGTCACGTTGACGATGGCCATAGCGTCCATGTGACGTGAATCCCGGTCGCCTCTCCGGCGGGTGACACCCGGGTGTCCGTGGGGTTGTCCACAGGTCGGTGTTCGTGCGCGGGCGTATGTGCGAGCATGAAGAGAGAAGGCAGAAGACATGAGCTCGGCCCCGGAATGAATCCGCGGCCCCGCCGGTTGCAACCGTCGGCAAGCAGTCTCCGTACAACCCGGGAGAGAAGCAGATGTCCGTATCGGACGAGACCACCACCGTGAGCGACGGCATCATCCTGTCCGACGCCGCCGCTGCCAAGGTCAAGGCCCTGCTCGACCAGGAAGGCCGCGAGGATCTGGCACTGCGCGTCGCCGTTCAGCCCGGCGGCTGCTCCGGCCTGCGCTACCAGCTCTTCTTCGACGAGCGCTCGCTCGACGGCGATGTCCTCAAGGACTTCGACGGTGTGAAGGTCGTCACCGACCGCATGAGCGCCCCGTACCTGGGCGGCGCCTCGATCGACTTCGTGGACACCATCGAGAAGCAGGGCTTCACGATCGACAACCCGAACGCGACGGGCTCCTGCGCCTGCGGCGACTCCTTCAGCTAGTCCGGGACCGGCGGGGGCCCGAGATCATTCCGGGCCCGTGTTCGGCCGGCCCCGACTGCCACCGAGCCGAGCCCGCGGTTCACGGCTCCGGCCGAGCGTCTACGTACACGCCGAGTACGGACGAAGGCGGCGTCCCCCTCCGACGGGGACGCCGCCTTCGCGTATCCGGGACCTGGCAGCCGCTACCGGGCGGCCGGTGATGTCGTTCCGGAGTTCTCGGGGAATTCGACGCTGCCGTGGTGGACCGCCTTGCCGTCCGTCCCCACGACCTCGCGGCCGCCGAGCGGCGCGTCCAGGCGCACCGTCTTCTCGTAGATCTTGGCGATCAAGATGCAGATCCTGTTCTTCCAGGGCTTCTCCGTCACGGTCACGGTGACCTTGCCGGCGCTCTCGCTCGCCGACGCCGTGTAGTCGGCGCACACACCGCCCGTGAAGCCGACCGTCAGGTTCCTGCCGTCCGCGGTGTAGCCCTGGACGTCGACGTCACGGGTGGCGGCCGGCGAGGAAGGCTCGTCCGGCGGCGTGGTCGGAGCCGTGCTCGGCTGCGTCGGCGAAGCCGTTGAAGCTGTTGAGGCGGAGGCCAGGAACTTCGGGTCGACCGCCGGATGCGTCACGGTGTACGTGTCGTCCGCGCCCGGCGACCGCACCTCGAACAGCCAGGACGGCACCAGTGCCTGCCGCCCGTTCGCGAGGTGCGCCGCCAGTCCGAAGGTGGCCTTCTCGACGGTCGCCGACTCCGGCTTCGGTGCCGGGGAGGGGTGCTCGCACGGCATCTCGTCCCGGTCCTTGAGCGGTACGGGACTGGCGCAGCCGCCGATGCCCATGCGCCGGTCGCCCGTCGCCGACGCCGGCCCGTTCATCAGGTCCAGCGTCTTCCGCGCGGGGACGACCGGGTACGCGTCGCCCTCCACCGGCGTCTTCAACTGGCCGCTGCCGCCGATGACATGACCCTCACCGTTGACCTGGAGTCCGGTCGTCCAACCGTACGTGGGCAGTCCGCCCACCACCGGGTCGGCGTTCACCACCCGTACGCGGCCCATGAGTTGGCTCGCGCTCAGCTTCGCGCCGCCCTGGCCCACCGCCTTCAGCACGGGCGCCGCCGCCTTCTCGGCCGCGGCCTCGCTCACCGGGCCCGGCCCCGTCCCGGCCAGGGAGCCGGAGTCGACGGGCCGGCACGTCTTGCCCTTGGCGCAGTTGTCGGTCCCCAGGATGTAGGAGCTGAAGGTCCAGGTCCCCGGGGCGTCCGCGTTCACCCGCAGGTTGGGCTCCGCGCCGTCCCCGGCGGTGCCGACCGTCCAGGCGTCCCCGACGAGCCGGGGTGTGCCCGCCAGGTCCAGGGCCTTCGCGAGCCGGGCCACCTCGGCCCGGGTCACCCTGCCCTCGGCCCACCGGATGTGCGCCGAGCCCGGTCCCGTGGGGAGGGCGCCGTCCGCGCGGTAGGTCACGCCGTAGGGGTTGGGCTCGCCGGGCGCGATGCCGGCGGTACCGCCCGTGGCCCCGGTGCCCGAGGTGTTCGCGACGTAGCCGTCGAGGGCGAGTCGCGGGGGAGTGCCGTCTGCGCCGGGTGTACCGGAACGGCCGCCGCCGGACGCGGTCGCGGCGAAGTACGCGCCGCCGCCCCCGACGAGCAGCACGGCGGCGACGACCGAGGCGACGACCGCCGGGGTGTGCCGCCGACGCGCCCTGCCCGCCCCGGCACCCTCGACATGACCTCCGACGATCCCCTGGAGGGGACCCCCGAGAGAGCCGTCGGCGTGCTTGTCGGGGGAGCCCTCGGATGGGCTGCCCGCCACGGGACCCTCGGCGGCACTGCCCTCGGCGAGGCCCGCGCCACTGGCTTCGAGGAGACTCGCGGCGGCACCGTCTTCGAGTGGACTCTTAGCGGGTGTCGCTTCGGTGGGACCGACGCCGGGACTCCCGCTGTCACCCTCGCCGGGGTCCTCGCCGGACACTTCGTCGGGGCCCGACGTATGACGCTCGACGGCGCCCGCGCCCGGACCCGCGCCAGAACCCTGGTCGGCGTCTTCGCCCGGACCCTGGGCGGCACCCTCGACGCCGCCTTCGCCCGGACCCGCGGCGCGGCCTTCGGCGCCGCCCTCGGCAGCACCTTCGACCGTCCCCTCGGCAGGACCTTCGCCGGAACCCTGGACCGTCCCCTCGCCGGGGCCTTCGACCGTCCCCTCGGGGAAATGCTCGCCGGGCGCCCCGGCGGAAGCCGCGGTGGTCCCGTCCGTGGTTCCCTCGGCGGGGCCGCCGACAGATCCGTCGGCCGCAGCCCCGGCGGGACCCGTGACGGCGTCTCCGGCGGGACCCGTGACGGTGTCCTCGACGGGACCGCTGGCAGGACCCTCGACGGGATCGGTCGCGTCGTTGTCGGGTCGCTCGGTGCTCACCGCATCGCTCCTTCGGCTCCACTGCTGTCCATGACCCGGCCCTGCCGATGACAGGCTCTCCAGGGTCGTACGGCGCATCCCCTTTACGGGGGACAGCGGTGGGACGCAGCGGGGGAGCGCACGGTTCCCTGCCGGCGCGCTCCGTCTTCACCCGTTCGGCGCCGCCGGGCTCTCACCCGTACGGCGGCACCGCTCGGGCCGCCGCCGGTCAGTCGCCGTAGTCGGACATCGCGTCGAGCAGCCGTGCCGAGGTGGGCGGAACGGTCACCCCGTGGATGAGGGAGAGGGAGACGTGGAGGGGAGGGACCGGTGCGGGAGCCGACCAGTGGCCGGCCATCCGGGCGCAGTCGCCGCGCAGCGACGCCAGATCGCCTTCCAGGTCACTGACCGGGCCGAGCGGAGCGGTGTCATGGACCTTGAGGTTCGTCATACCGGAACCGTATGCACCGTTGCCGTCACGAAGAAAGATCTACTATCGGGTAGTTTTGGCCCTTCAGGGGTCGTGTGCCGACCCGGTAGCGTTAAGTGTCAATCCCCCTCCCCTCGCAGGAGCGTGTCCTAGCCGTGCGTATCGCAGTCACCGGCTCCATCGCCACCGACCACCTCATGACCTTCCCCGGCCGTTTCGCCGACCAGCTGGTCGCCGATCAGCTGCACACGGTCTCCCTCTCCTTCCTGGTCGACAACCTCGATGTCCGCCGGGGCGGGGTCGGTGCGAACATCGCGTTCGGCATGGGCCAGCTCGGTACCCGTCCGATCCTGGTCGGGGCGGCGGGCTCCGACTTCGACGAGTACCGCGCCTGGCTGGACAGGCACGGCGTCGACACCGCCTCCGTGCGCATCTCCGAGGTGCTGCACACCGCGCGCTTCGTGTGCACGACGGACGCCGACCACAACCAGATCGGCTCCTTCTACACGGGCGCGATGAGCGAGGCCCGTCTCATCGAGCTCAAGGCCGTCGCGGACCGGGTCGGCGGTCTCGACCTCGTCCTGATCGGCGCGGACGACCCCGAGGGGATGCTCCGCCACACCGAGGAGTGCCGCACGCGGGCGATCCCGTTCGCCGCCGACTTCTCGCAGCAGATCGCGCGTATGAACGGCGACGAGATCCGGGTCCTGCTGGACGGCGCGACGTTCCTCTTCTCGAACGAGTACGAGAAGGGGCTCATCGAGTCCAAGACGGGCTGGACCGACGAGGAGATCCTCTCCAAGGTCGGCCACCGGGTGACCACCCTCGGCTCGCGCGGTGTCCGCATCGAGCGCGCCGGCGACGACCCGATCGAGGTCGGCTGCCCCGAGGAGGAGCTCAAGGCGGACCCGACGGGCGTCGGCGACGCGTTCCGCGCGGGCTTCCTCTCCGGTCTCGCCTGGGGCGTCTCCCTGGAGCGCGCCGCCCAGGTCGGCTGCATGCTCGCCACCCTGGTCATCGAGACGGTCGGCACCCAGGAGTACCAGCTCAGCCGCGCCCACTTCATGGACCGCTTCACCAAGGCGTACGGCCACGAGGCCGCCACCGAGGTCCGGGTGCACCTCTCCTAGGCAAGGGTCCGGGCCCGCCTCCGCCGGACGGGGGCGGGCCCGGCCGCCGGGGCGGAGGCGGGAGCCCGATCCGCCCTGCTGGATGTCCGGGCCCGGACCGCGACACCGGGCCGGAGCCCAGGACCCGTCCTAGGACAGCCGGCGGACGACATACGCCGAGCCGTGGTCCGACGGTTCCTCCCCGACGTACTCCTGGCCCCGCATCTCGCACCACGCGGGGATGTCGAGGCGGGCCGCCTCGTCGTCGGACAGGACCCGGACCGTGCCGCCGACCGGCACGTCCCCGATGACCTTGGCGAGCTCGATGACGGGGATCGGGCAGCGCCTGCCCAGCGCGTCGACCACCAGCGCGTCGACCGAGGCGGGGACCTTGGTCACCGCCGTCGGCGCTCCCAGCTTCTCGCGGACCCCCGAGACCACGCCCGGGAGGACCGACAGGAAGCGCTCGACGTCCTCCTGCGGGGTGCCGGGCGGCAGGGACACCCGCACATTGCCCTCGCTCAGGACGCCCATGGCCTTCAGGACATGGCTGGGGGTGAGGGTGCTGCTCGTGCAGGACGAGCCCGAGGACACCGAGAAGCCCGCGCGGTCCAGTTCGTGGAGCAGGGTCTCTCCGTCGACATAGAGACAGGAGAAGGTGACGATCCCCGGGAGCCGGCGGACCGCGTCGCCGACCACCTCGACGTCCGGCACCAGCGCGGGCACCCGCGCGCGGATCCGTTCCGTCAGTTCTCGCAGCCGTACCGCCTCCACGGCCGCCTCCGCGCGGACGGCGCGCAGCGAAGCCGCCGCGGCCACGATCGCCGGGATGTTCTCGAACCCCGCCGCCCGCCCCGACTCCCGCTCGTCCGCGGGCCCTTGGGGCGCGAACCGTACCCCCTTGCGCACGACGAGCAGTCCGACGCCCGAAGGGCCGCCCCATTTGTGGGCACTCGCCGTCAGCAGGGACCAGTCGCCCTCCACCCGCCCCCAGCCCAGCGACTGCGCCGCGTCCACCAGCAGGGGCACTCCCGCCTCCCGGCACATCTGTGCCACCTCGGCCACGGGTTGCTCCGTGCCCACCTCGTGGTTGGCGGACTGGAGACAGGCCAGCGCGGTGTCGGGGCGCAGGGCCGCGGCGCAGGAGGAGGGGGAGACCCTGCCCGCGCGGTCGACCCGAACCCGGGTCACCGCACCGCCCGACGCCTCGTGGGCGTCCGCCGAATGGAGTACCGACGAGTGTTCGACGGCTGACACGATCAGGTGGGATCCGACGCGCCGTCGGCCCGCCAGGGCGCCCTCGATCCCGGCGTGCACCGCGTGGGTGCCGGAGGCGGTGAAGGCCAGTTCGTCGGGGCGGCAGCCCACCGCGTCGGCCGCGGCCTCGCGCGCCGCGTCGAGGAGCAGCCGGGCCCGTCGGCCCTCACGGTAGAGACGGGCGGGATCGGCCCACCCCTCGTCGAGCGAGGCCTGCAGGGCCTGTCGGGCGACGGGATGCAGCGGAGCCGCGGACGCGGCGTCGAAGTAGGACACGTCACCACGCTAGCCCGTGCTCCCAAGGGGGCGTCAGAAGCCAGCGGACTGGGGCATTCCAGGTGTCCTGACATGGCCTTGCGGGCGAAACAGCACTCCTTCGGGGAGTCGGGCGGCGCGTTGGGCACCCTCCCCGCGCGACCCCAAATAGCGTCCAGTAGGGTTTGGTCCGCATAAACATCCAAACCCCTGCCCGACGCAGGGCGGCGACCGACCAGCGAGAAGGCCGCAGCCAACAGCGCGGGCGAGACTCTCGGGAAGGCGCTACGTGAGTCCCAACGGCTCCGACCTCCCCCACGCCCTGGGGGGCGCGGGCGGTACCCCCACGCCGCGGCGCCCGATGCGGCGGAAGCTGCTGCAGGCAATGACTGCGGGCCTGGTCCTGGCGACAGCCACTGGTTGCTCGTACAACTGGGAAGACTTCCCCCGCCTTGGTATGCCCACCCCGGTCACGGAGCAGGCTCCGCGGATCCTCTCCCTCTGGCAGGGCTCGTGGGCGGCCGCGCTCGCTACGGGCGTGCTGGTCTGGGGCCTGATCCTGTGGAGCGTCATCTTCCACCGGCGCAGCCGGACCAAGGTCGAAGTTCCTCCGCAGACCCGGTACAACATGCCCATCGAGGCGCTGTACACAGTGGTCCCGCTCATCATCGTCTCGGTGCTGTTCTACTTCACCGCCCGAGACGAGACGAAGCTCCTCAGTCTCAGCCCGAAGCCCGACGTCACGGTCAACGTGGTCGGCTTCCAGTGGAGCTGGGGCTTCAACTACGTCGCGGACGTCCCCGGTTCTTCCGGGAACGCCAAGACGGACCCGAACCTGGCCGCCATTCCGGACCGGTTCAAGAAGGACTTCCCGGCGAACGCCGGCGGTGTCTACGACGTCGGCACGCCCGCCACGCGGAACCCGCAGACGGGCAACCCCGGTCCGACCCTCTGGCTCCCCGAGGGCAAGACGGTCCGGTTCGTCCTCACTTCGCGTGACGTCATCCACTCCTTCTGGGTGGTGCCGTTCCTCATGAAGCAGGACGTCATCCCGGGGCACACCAACTCCTTCCAGGTGACCCCGAACCGTCAGGGCACCTTCCTGGGCAAGTGCGCCGAGCTGTGCGGCGTCGACCACTCCCGGATGCTCTTCAACGTGAAGGTCGTCTCCCCCGAGCGCTACGAGGCCCACCTCAAGCAGCTCGCGGCCAAGGGACAGACCGGTTACGTCCCGGCCGGCATTGAGCAGACGGGCCACGAGAAGAACCGGGAGACGAACAACCTGTGAGCATCCTCAACGAACCCCAGGGTGCCGCGGCGGCCGAAGACTCGTACGAGAACGAGCTGCCGGTACGGCGCAAGCAGCCCGGCAGCGTCGTGATCAAGTGGCTCACCACCACTGACCACAAGACGATCGGCACGCTGTATCTCGTGACGTCGTTCGCGTTCTTCCTCATCGGCGGCGTCATGGCGCTGCTGATGCGTGCGGAACTGGCGCGTCCCGGACTGCAGATCCTGACGAACGAGCAGTTCAACCAGGCGTTCACGATGCACGGCACGATCATGCTGCTGATGTTCGCGACGCCGCTGTTCGCCGGTTTCACGAACTGGATCATGCCGCTGCAGATCGGCGCGCCCGACGTGGCGTTCCCGCGGCTGAACATGTTCGCCTACTGGCTGTACCTCTTCGGCTCGACGCTCGCGGTCGGCGGCTTCCTCACCCCGCAGGGTGCGGCCGACTTCGGCTGGTTCGCCTACAGCCCGCTGTCGGACGCGGTCCGCTCGCCGGGCATCGGCGCCGACATGTGGATCATGGGTCTGGCCTTCTCCGGCTTCGGCACCATCCTCGGCGCGGTCAACTTCATCACCACGATCATCTGCATGCGGGCTCCCGGCATGACGATGTTCCGTATGCCGATCTTCGTGTGGAACGTGCTGCTCACCGCGGTTCTGGTGCTGCTGGCCTTCCCCGTCCTCGCGGCGGCGCTGTTCGCGCTGGAGGCGGATCGAAAATTCGGGGCACATGTCTTCGACGCGGCAAACGGCGGAGCCTTGCTCTGGCAACACCTCTTCTGGTTCTTCGGCCATCCAGAGGTGTACATCATCGCCCTGCCGTTCTTCGGCATCATCTCCGAAGTCATCCCGGTGTTCTCGCGCAAGCCGATGTTCGGTTACATGGGCCTGATCGGCGCGACCATCGCGATCGCCGGTCTCTCCGTGACCGTGTGGGCGCACCACATGTACGTCACCGGTGGCGTACTGCTCCCGTTCTTCTCCTTCATGACGTTCCTCATCGCCGTACCGACCGGCGTGAAGTTCTTCAACTGGATCGGAACGATGTGGAAGGGCTCGCTGTCCTTCGAGACACCGATGCTCTGGGCCGTCGGCTTCCTCATCACCTTCACCTTCGGTGGTCTGACCGGCGTCATCCTGGCCTCGCCGCCGATGGACTTCCACGTGTCCGACTCCTACTTCGTGGTGGCGCACTTCCACTACGTCGTCTTCGGCACCGTGGTGTTCGCGATGTTCTCCGGCTTCCACTTCTGGTGGCCGAAGATGACCGGCAAGATGCTCGACGAGCGTCTCGGCAAGATCACCTTCTGGACGCTGTTCGTGGGCTTCCACGGCACGTTCCTGGTGCAGCACTGGCTCGGTGCCGAGGGCATGCCCCGTCGTTACGCGGACTACCTCGCGCAGGACGGCTTCACGGCGCTGAACACGATCTCGACGATCAGCTCGTTCCTGCTCGGCCTGTCGATCCTGCCGTTCCTCTACAACGTGTGGAAGACGGCCAAGTACGGCAAGAAGGTCGAGGTCGACGACCCGTGGGGCTACGGCCGTTCGCTGGAGTGGGCGACCTCCTGCCCGCCGCCGCGGCACAACTTCCTCACCCTGCCGCGGATCCGCAGTGAATCCCCGGCGTTCGACCTGCACCACCCGGAGATCGCCGCTCTCGACCAGCTCGAGAACGCCGGTCACGGTTCGGCGTCCCTCGCTGGTGGCAAGGAGGCCGGCAAGTGAAGGTCCAGGGCAAGATGTTCCTCTGGCTGGCCGTGTTCATCCTCATCATGGGGATCGTCTACGGCGTGTGGTCCAAGGAGCCGGCCGGTACCACGGCCCTCTTCATGGGCTTCGGCCTCAGCATGATGATCGGCTACTACCTGGCCTTCACGGCCCGGCGGGTCGACCAGCTCGCGCAGGACAACAAGGAGGCCGACGTCGCGGACGAGGCCGGCGAGGTGGGTTTCTTCAGCCCGCACAGCTGGCAGCCGCTGTCGCTCGGCGTCGGTGGCGCGCTCGCCTTCACGGCGGTCGTCTTCGGCTGGTGGCTGCTCTACTTCTCGGCCCCGCTCATCGTGCTCGGCCTGTGGGGCTGGGTCTTCGAGTACTACCACGGTGAGAACCGCACCCAGTAGCACGCGCTGAACGCCCGGGAGCCCGGACACTCCGTCAGGAGAGTCCGGGCTCCCTCGTTTGCCGCGACTTCCGTCCCTCACTCGGCTCACTCGGCGCGCCGTGCTTGACGAGCGTTCATAACGTGAGCTCATGAACCACTCACCGCGAATCCGCACGGTCGTCAGCTGCACCGCGCTGGTGGTCGCCCTCGGAGCGGGCGCCACCGCCTGCGGCTCCGACGGCCACCCGCTCTCGGCGAAGCCGTACGACGCGGCGGGACAGATCTCGTTCAAGGGCCTCTCCGGAGACAGCAAGAAGTCGACCAGGATCGACCCCGACAAGCCCCTGGAAATCACCTCCGAGAGTGACGCCGGGCGCATCACCGACGTGACGGCCACGGACGCGTCAGGACGCTATGTGGCGGGCGAACTGGCCGCCGACGGCAGTCACTGGCGCAGCACCTCGCCGCTGGCCGCAGGCGCCCACTACACGGTGCGCGTGAGCACCGAGGACGAGGACGGCGCCCCCGGCCGCAAGGTCATCGGCTTCGACACCAGCACGCCCAGGACCAAGAAGCTGCTGAACGTCGAATTCGGCCCCAAGACGGGCAAGTACGGTGTCGGCCAGCCCATCACGGCCGAACTCAGCGCCCCCGTCAAGGACAAGGCGGCCCGCACCGTCGTCGAACGCGCCCTCAGGGTCGACTCCACCCCGGCGGTGGACGGCGCCTGGCACTGGGTGGACGACAAGACGCTGCACTACCGCCCCAAGGACTACTGGCCCGTCCACGCCACCGTCACGGCGCACAGCAACCTCGCCGGCGTCAGGATCGCCGAGCGTCTCTGGGGCGGCGACGCCAAGCCTGTGAAGATCACCACGGGCGACCGTCTGATCGCCCTGACCGACGCAGCCACCCACTCCATGACGGTCTACCGCAACGGCCAGGACATCAAGGAGATCCCCGTCACCACCGGCAAGCCCGGCTTCGACACGCGCAACGGTGTCAAGGTCGTGCTCGGCAAGGAGTACTTCGTACAGATGCGCGGGACCAGCATCGGTATCGCGGAGGGCAGTTCGGACTCCTACGACCTGCCCGTGTACTACGCCACGCGGGTCACCTGGAGCGGCGAGTACGTCCACGCCGCGCCCTGGTCGACCGGCTCCCAGGGGTACGCCAACGTCAGCCACGGCTGCACCGGCATGAGCACCGAGAACGCCGAGTGGTTCTTCAACACGTTCAACGAGGGCGACATAGTCAAAGTCGTCAACTCCGACGGCAAGACGATGGACGCGTTCGGCAACGGCTTCGGCGACTGGAACCTCGGCTGGAAGAACTGGCGCGCGGGCAGCGCCCTGGTGGGCGGCTCCCCGGACGCCCCGAGCCCGGCCCAGCGCGCCAGGCTGCGCCCCGAGAGCGTGTGAGGCCGCGCCCCGCGAGGGGCGCGGGCCCCTCAGGCGCTCAGAAGGTTCCTGCGACGCAGCAGGGCGGCCAGTGAGGCGGCGAACTCCACCGGGTCGACCGGCAGGGTCACCGCGGCGTCGGCGCGGCTCCAGGTGGCCAGCCAGGCGTCCTGCGGGCGCCCGATGAGCACCAGCGCGGGCGGGCAGTTGAAGATCTCGTCCTTGATCTGCCGGCACACCCCCATGCCGCCCATCGGCACCGCCTCGCCGTCCAGCACGCAGACGTCGATGCCGCCCTTGTCGAGCTCCTTGATGACGGCGGCCGGCGTCGCGCACTCGATGAACTCGACGAGGGGCACGTCCGGTGCGGGCCTGCGCCCGGTGGCGAGCCGCACCTGTGCGCGGGTGTTGGAGTCGTCGCTGTAGACCAGCACCGTGGCGGTCGGCTGCATTCTTCCTCCGAGACGTCAGCGTCGTACGGACAGCAAGCGATCGGGCTGATCGTCCCCGGCCCGATGCGCGGATGCTACTCCCTTGAACACCTCGTCAACACCGGTTCGGACAGGGCTTCGATGGGCCATACGGGCTGGACACACCCCGTCAACACCCCGAACGGCACCCCCCGGGGTGAGGGCGGGATAAGCGACCGACATAATGTCGGTCGTGGCGACAGCAACGACAGTAGAAACCGGGCACGCGCACCCGTCGGTCAATCGGCCGAACCTCACCAGCGTCGGAACCATCATCTGGCTGAGTTCCGAGCTGATGTTCTTCGCGGCCCTCTTCGCGATGTACTTCACCCTGCGATCGGTGACCGGGCCGGATCACTGGAAGGAGATGGCGAGCCATCTCAACCTTCCGTTCTCGGCGACGAACACCACGATCCTGGTGCTCTCCTCCCTGACCTGTCAGCTCGGCGTGTTCGCCGCCGAGCGCGGGGACGTGAAGAAGCTCCGGATGTGGTTCATCGTCACCTTCGTCATGGGTGCGATCTTCATCGGCGGTCAGGTCTTCGAGTACACCGAACTGGTCAAGAAGGACGGGCTCTCGCTCTCCTCCGACCCGTACGGCTCGGTGTTCTACCTGACCACCGGCTTCCACGGACTGCATGTGACGGGCGGCCTCATCGCCTTCCTGCTGGTCCTCGGTCGCACCTACGCGGCTCGGAGGTTCACTCACGAGCAGGCAACCGCCGCCATCGTCGTGTCCTACTACTGGCACTTCGTCGATGTCGTCTGGATCGGCCTTTTCGCCACGATCTACCTGATCAAGTAATTCGGGCCCACCGCCCGAAACATCCAGAAGCACCGACGCAGAAGATCCTGACACCGGGGTAATCCGTGAAAAAGCTCTCCGCACGACGACGCCATCCGCTGGCGGCGGTCGTCGTCCTACTCCTCGCGCTGGCGGCCACCGGGGGGCTGTACGCCGCGTTCGCACCCGCGAGCAAGGCGCAGGCCGATGAAACCGCCCAGTCCCTCGGTATCACCGAGGGCAAGAAGCTGTACTCCGTGGGCTGCGCAAGCTGCCACGGAACCGGCGGTCAGGGCAGCTCCGACGGGCCGAGTCTGGTGGGTGTGGGCGCCGCGGCGGTCGACTTCCAGGTCGGCACCGGCCGTATGCCGGCCCAGCAGCCGGGCGCTCAGATCCCGCGCAAGAAGGTGATCTACACGCAGGCCCAGATCGACCAGATGGCGGCCTACATCGCCACGCTCGGCGCCGGCCCCACGGTTCCGACCAAGAGCCAGGTCAGCCCCGAGGGCGCGGACATCGCCAATGGCGGTGAACTCTTCCGCACCAACTGCGCCCAGTGCCACAACTTCACCGGCAAGGGCGGCGCGCTGACGCACGGCAAGTACGCGCCGAGCCTGGAGGGTGTCGACCCGAAGCACATCTACGAGGCCATGCAGACGGGCCCGCAGAACATGCCGTCCTTCCCCGACACCACGCTGACGGAGAAGAACAAGCAGGACATCATCGCGTACCTCGACGCGGTCAACGGTGACGACACCGAGAGCCCGGGCGGTCTTGAGCTGGGCGGCCTCGGGCCGGTCAGCGAGGGCCTGTTCGGCTGGGTCTTCGGTCTCGGAACCCTGGTCGCCGTCGCCGTCTGGGTCGCCGCTCGGACCGCAAAGGCCAAGAAGTCATGAGTAGCCAAGACATTCCAGAAGAGAACGTGCCCGCGGAGCGGGCCTCCGAAGACCACGCCGAGCACGGTCATGGCGCGGTAGCCGTCGCGGACGAGCAGAACCCGTTCGCGGACCCGGGGCTGCCGCCCCACGAGCACCGCATCCAGGACATCGACGAGCGGGCCGCCAAGCGGTCCGAGCGACTTGTCGCCATGCTCTTCGTGCTGTCGATGGTGGCCACCGTCGGCTTCATCGCCTCGTACGTGGCGATCCCGAACGACAAGTCGATCTTCGTCTTCCCGCTCGGGCACATCAGCGCGATGAACTTCGCGCTGGGCATGTCGCTCGGTGTGGCGCTCTTCGCGATCGGCGCGGGCGCGGTCCACTGGGCCCGCACCCTGATGTCCGACGTGGAGATCGCCGACGAGCGTCACGCGATCGAGGCGGAGCCCGAGGTCAAGGCCAAGGTCATGGCCGACTTCAAGGCCGGTGCCAAGGAGTCCGCGCTCGGCCGCCGCAAGCTGATCCGCAACACGATGTTCGGCGCGCTGGCCCTGTTCCCGCTCTCCGGCGTCATGCTGCTGCGCGACCTCGGCCCGCTGCCCGGCACGAAGCTGCGCCACACGCTGTGGTCCAAGGGCAAGCTCCTCGTCAACATGAACACGAACGAGCCGCTGCGTCCCTCGGACGTGGCCGTCGGCTCGCTCACCTTCGCCAAGCCCGATGGCCTGGAGACGGACGACGAGGACTTCCAGAAGGAGATCGCCAAGGCGGCCCTGATGGTCATCCGGCTCCAGCCGGACAACATCAAGGACAAGCAGGAACTCGAGTGGTCCTACGACGGCATCGTGGCCTACTCGAAGATCTGCACCCACGTCGGCTGCCCGATCTCCCTGTACGAGCAGCAGACGCACCACGCGCTGTGCCCGTGCCACCAGTCCACCTTCGACCTCTCCGACGGTGCCCGAGTCATCTTCGGCCCGGCCGGTCACGCCCTGCCGCAGCTGCGCATCGGTGTGAACGCTGAGGGTTACCTCGAGGCGCTCAGCGACTTCGAGGTGCCCGTCGGTCCTGCATTCTGGGAGCGCGGATGAGCACTACCACGACCTCCGACTCGCGCTCCTCGCGCGAGAAGGCGCCCGCCGGTGAGCGGGTCGCAGACTGGGCCGACGGCCGTCTGGGGATCTACTCCCTGGCCAAGTCCAACATGCGCAAGATCTTCCCCGACCACTGGTCGTTCATGCTGGGTGAGATCTGCCTCTACAGCTTCATCATCATCATCCTCACGGGTGTGTACCTGACGCTGTTCTTCCACCCGTCGATGAACGAGGTGGAGTACCACGGCAGCTACATCCCGCTGCAGGGCCAGCTGATGTCCGAGGCGTTCAACTCGACCATGCACATCTCCTTCGATGTGCGCGGTGGTCTGCTGATCCGGCAGATCCACCACTGGGCGGCGCTGATCTTCCTCGCCGGCATGTTCGTGCACATGATGCGCGTGTTCTTCACGGGTGCGTTCCGCAAGCCGCGTGAGGTCAACTGGGTCTTCGGATTCCTGCTGTTCGTCCTCGGCATGTTCACCGGCTTCACCGGTTACTCGCTCCCGGACGACCTGCTCTCCGGCACCGGTGTCCGCTTCATGGAGGGCGCGGTCCTGTCCGTGCCGATCGTGGGCACGTACCTGTCGTTCTTCCTGTTCGGCGGCGAGTTCCCGGGCGGCGACTTCGTGGCCCGCTTCTACTCGGTGCACGTGCTGCTGCTGCCGGGCATCATGCTCGGCCTCGTGGTGGGCCACCTGATCCTGGTCTTCTACCACAAGCACACGCAGTTCGCGGGCCCCGGCAAGACGAACAACAACGTCGTGGGCATGCCGCTGCTGCCGGTCTACATGGCCAAGGCCGGAGGCTTCTTCTTCCTGGTCTTCGGTGTCATCGCGGCCGTCGCGGCGATCGCCTCGATCAACCCGATCTGGTCGATGGGTCCGTACCGTCCGGACATGGTGTCCACGGGCGCCCAGCCCGACTGGTACATGGGCTTCTCCGAAGGCCTGATCCGTGTCATGCCGGGCTGGGAGATCAACCTCTGGGGTCACACGCTCGTCCTGGGCGTGTTCATCCCGCTGGTGATCTTCCCGCTGGTCCTGGTCGCGATCGCGGTCTACCCGTTCATCGAGTCCTGGGTCACCGGCGACAAGCGCGAGCACCACATCCTGGACCGCCCGCGCAACGTCCCGACCCGGACCGCGTTCGGTGCCGCCTGGATCAGCTGGTACTTCGTGCTGCTCGTCGGCGGCGGCAACGACATCTGGGCCACGCACTTCCACCTGGCGATCAACTCGATCACCTGGTTCGTGCGGATCGCCTTCTTCGTCGTGCCGGTGCTCACCTTCATGGCCACCAAGCGGATCTGCCTCGGCCTCCAGCGCCGGGACCGGGACAAGGTGCTGCACGGCCGCGAGTCGGGCATCATCAAGCGCCTGCCGCACGGTGAGTTCATCGAGGTCCACGAGCCGCTCAGCCAGGACGCGCTGCACACGCTCACCGCGCACGAGCAGTACAAGCCGGCCGAGATCGGCCCGACGGTCGACGAGAACGGTGTCGAGCGCAAGGTCTCGGGCGCGCAGAAGCTGCGCGCCAGGATGAGCGAGGGCTTCTACGGGGACGAAGGCCAGATCCCCAAGCCCACCGTCGAGGAGTACAAGGAGATCACGAGCGGCCACGGCCACCACTGATCCCCTGCTGTTCGCCACGGCTGGAGCCCCGTCCATGACATGGACGGGGCTCTTTGCCGTCCTCGGGGCTGGATAGGGTGGACTCACCCGGTGGTGCGGGGCGATCCACCCCGCGTCACCCCACGACCCGTGTCACCCGCGACCGCGTGACCCACGAACCCAGGAGCGACCATGAGCGCTGTGAACCCCGCTGGAGGCGACACCGCGGCGGGCCGTTCCTGGCCCGCGGTACTGAACGGACTGCTCGAAGGCCGCGACCAGAGCGCGGACGACACGGCCTGGGCGATGGACCGCATCATGCGCGGCGAGGCGACCGACGCGCAGATCGCCGGGTTCGTGGTGGCCCTGCGGGCCAAGGGCGAGACCGTCCAGGAGATCACCGGACTCGTCCGGGCGATGTACGAGCACGCCAATGTGATCGAGGTGCCCGGACACACCGTCGACATCGTCGGCACGGGCGGCGACGGCGCGAAGACGGTGAACATCTCCACGATGTCCTCGATCGTGGTGGCCGGCACCGGCGCCAAGGTCGTCAAGCACGGCAACCGGGCCGCGTCCTCCGCGTCCGGTTCGTCCGACGTCCTGGAGAAGCTCGGCGTCAATCTCCAGCTGACGGTGAAGCGGGTCGCCGAGGTCGCGGAGGAAGCCGGGATCACCTTCTGCTTCGCGGTCAAGTTCCACCCGGCGCTGCGTCATGTGGCGGCGGCGCGCGGCCAGTTGGGCATCCGGACGACCTTCAACGTGCTCGGCCCGCTGACGAACCCGGCACGGGTGAAGGCCCAGGCGGTCGGTGTCGCCGATCCCCGGATGGCGCCGATCGTGGCGGGCGTTTTCGCCGAGCGCGGCAACTCCTCGCTGGTCTTCCGCGGCGACGACGGCCTCGACGAACTGACCACCACCGCGGGTTCCCACGTCTGGGTGGTCCGCGACGGCTCGGTCACCGAGGAGCGCTTCGACCCGCGCGACGTCGGGCTCGGCATCGTCCCGGTGGAGGCCCTGCGCGGCGCCGACGCCTCGTACAACGCGGAGGTCGCCCGGCGCGTCCTGGACGGCGAGAAGGGCCCCGTACGGGACGCGGTCCTGCTGAACTCGGCGGCGGCCCTGGTGGCCCTGTCGCCGACCGGCGCGCCGCTCGCGGACCAGCTCCGCGACGGAATGGAGAAGGCGGCCGAGGCGATCGACTCCGGCGCCGCGAAGCGCACCCTGGAGCGCTGGGTGGCCGCCAGCAACGCCTGATCCGCCTGATCCGCCTGATCCGCCTGATCCGCCGGATCCGCCTGATCCGCCAGAGACACGGAGCGAGGCGCAGTCCAGGATCCGGACTGCGCCTTGCGCGTGGAAGATCCTCTGGCAAGATGCTGTACCAGGTCATGAGTGACAGCCATCAGGCCCCGGCCGGCTGTCCGGCAACCCTCCGTCCGTGGCGGGGTGCCCCGGGTGAAGACCAGGTCGTAGGCAGCGAGGCCTACGGCAAGCGCGGACCCCTCCCGCCCTCCGGGCGGACGCAACCAGGGGTCCTGGTCGTTCGAGGGAGCCTTCTGTGAGCAAGCGAATGCGATAGGGCGTAGAGCCCCGCCCCCGCACACCCTTTTCACCTTTCCCTGCGTTGAGCGCTGCCTGCGGGCGGCCGCCTCGCGCGGTGATCCCGCCTGCCTCTCACAGGAGCTCGCCATGTCTGTCTCCACCGTTGCCGCCGACCAGTCCGTTTGTGCCCCCCTGGCCGTTCTGGGCCGGGATGTCACCGTCCCGCTCGTCACCGGCGGCGAGGTGACCTACGCGGCCCTCGACTACGCCGCCAGCGCGCCCGCCCTCCAGCGGGTGTGGGACGACGTGGCCGCGTACGCGCCGTACTACGGCAGCGTCCACCGGGGCGCCGGCTACCTCTCGCAGCTGTCCACCGACCTCTTCGAGAACGCCCGCAGGACCGTCGAGGAGTTCCTCGACTGCCGCGCCGGCGACCAGGTGGTCTTCACCCGTTCCACCACCGACTCGCTCAACCTGCTCGCCGCCGCGCTCCCGGCCGACTGCCAGGTCTTCGTCTTCGAGACCGAGCACCACGCCTCGCTGCTCCCCTGGCGCGACGCCCGGGTGACCTACCTGAACGCCCCGCGCACCCCGGACGAGGCCGTCGAGACGCTGGAGCGCGCCCTCGCCGACCGTGACCCGTACGGACCTGCCCTGGTCTGTGTCACCGGCGCCTCGAACGTCACCGGGGAGCTGTGGCCGGTGCGCGAGCTGGCCGCCGCCGCGCACGCCCACGGAGCCCGCATCGTCCTCGACGCCGCGCAACTCGCCCCGCACCACCCGGTGTCGGTGAAGGACCTCGACGTCGACTGGGTCGCCTTCTCCGGGCACAAGCTGTACGCGCCCTTCGGCTCCGGAGTCCTCGCGGGCCGCTCCGACTGGCTGCTCGCCGCCGAGCCCTACCTCGCGGGCGGCGGCGCCAGCCGCAAGGTCACCCGGCGCGCGGACGGCGGCGTGGACGTGGAGTGGCACGACAGCGCCGCCCGGCACGAGGCCGGCTCGCCGAACGTCATCGGCGCCTACTCGATCGCGTCGGCCTGCAAGGCGCTCACCGAGGAGGGCTTCGACCAGCTCGTCGCCCGGGAGCAGCACCTGATCCGTACCGTCCGCGCGGGCCTCGCCGAGGTCCCCGAGGTCCGGGTCCTCTCGCTCTTCGGTGACGACGCCCCGCGGGTCGGCGTCATCTCCTTCGTCGTCGAGGGCTGGAACAGCTCGCACTTCGCGGCGGCGCTCTCCGCCGAGTACGGCATCGGTGTCCGTGACGGCCTCTTCTGCGCCCACCCGCTGGTCCGCACGCTGCTCGGCAGCGCCCCGGAGAGCCAGGGGGAGTGCGGCGCCCCCGAGGCGGCCCCCGGCGAGAAGTCCCTCAACGCCATCCGCGTCAGCTTCGGGGCCGGTACCCCCGACGAGCACGTCGAGCGGTTCGTCCGCGCGGTGCGCGAGCTCGTCAGGGACGGCGCTCGCTGGCAGTACCGCACCGAGGGCGGCCGCTGCGTCCCGGCGGTCTGACGCCCCGAGCCGTCCGCCCGGAGGAGGTGTCCGGAGGCGGTGTCGCGTCGGTCAGGAGTCGAGACCGATCGCGAACGCCGCCTCCAGGTCGTGCTGGGAGTACGTACGGAACGCCACGTGCGTGTCCGTCGCCTCGACGCCCGGGATCTTGCTGATCTTGCCCGGAATGACGTCCGCGAGGTCGTCGTGGGCCTTGACCCGGACCATCGCGATCAGGTCGTAGGTGCCGGTGACGGAGAAGACCTCGCTGACGCTCTCCAGCGACGCGATCGACTCGGCGATCTCTGGGATCCGGTCCACGCTGGTCTTGA
The DNA here is from genome assembly GCF_042888885.1 of Streptomyces sp. NPDC002742. Lineage (NCBI taxonomy): Bacteria > Bacillati > Actinomycetota > Actinomycetes > Kitasatosporales > Streptomycetaceae > Streptomyces > Streptomyces sp. NPDC002742. Next base: position 349,219 of record NZ_JBIAQF010000008.1, on the reverse strand, counting down.
TGAGGACGATCGCGGTGATCACGGCTGGTTCTCTCCCTAGGGGGCCGCTGCTGGGGATCTCACCCTACTCGCGGTCCACCTGGCCCGGCTGATCCACCTGAGGCCCCCGCAGCACCCCCGGAGCGGGCGTCGCGGTCCCGCGACGGCGGAACCGCGCCCACGCGTAGACGAAGCCCAGGGAGAAGCCCACGAGGTGGGCCAGATAGGCGACTCCCGGTCCCGAGGTGCTGCGGCCCGCCGCCAGCCACTGCAGGGCGAACCAGAACGGCAGCACCACCCAGGCCGGGAACCGCAGCGGCAGGAAGAACAGGAACGGGAAGAGACTGGTCACCCGGGCCTTGGGGAACAGGTACAGAAACGCCCCGAGCACCGCGGAGATCGCCCCGGAGGCCCCGACCAGGGACTGCTGCGAACCGGCGTTGGCGGCGGCGTAACCGAGCAGGGCCAGATATCCGCAGCCCAGATAGAAGAGGGCGAACTCCAGGTGGCCCATGCGTTCCTCGGTCATCAGCCCGAAGACGTAGAAGAAGAGCATGTTGCCCAGGAGATGGAGCCAGCTGCCGTGGATGAACAGGGCGGTGGCGGGGGTGAGCACCCCACGCGGGGCCCCGCCGAACAACTCGGCCGGGACCACGCCCCAGCGGCGGAAGTACGCCCGCTGGGCGAGCAGCAGTTCGTCCCCGGTGCCGTACGCGGGATCGAGGCCCGAGGCGGGACCGATCACGAAGATCAGACAGCACAGGACGATCAGCCCGTACGTCACCGGCGCCGGCCGACCCCGCAGCGCCCTGCCGACCGCCGTACTCCAATTGCCGATCATGGTGCAGAGCATGACGTAACCGCACCGATGCACGCAGACCGCCTCGCCGCCGTGGACAGCCGAGCGTCGAGTACCCGCCAGGCCGTAGGGTTACGAGCCACATGCACCGGGAGACCGGCGCCGGACGGACACTAGAAGGAAAGCGACCGCCCTATGACAGTTCCCCTGCCCGACGCCAAGACCCGCTGGCGCTGCGCCCTCTGCGGCAACCTCACGCGTTTCGACGTCACCCGCTCCTCGAAGGTCGTCGAGTACGTACACCTCGACCTGGCCGGTGAGCCGAAGGTCGAGGAGCGCGAGGTGGTGAATGAGACCATCGAGTCGGTGCGGTGCCGCTGGTGCAACGCGGTGGATCAGGTCGAACTCGTGGACAGGCCGGGCGCCGGCTCCTGAGGGAGCGGGCCCCGCACGGATATTGGGGTGAACGGATGGTGGAGACCACAGGCGGGGAGCCGGACGACGGCACCGCCGAGGTGCTCGACCGTCCGCTGCCCGACGGCGTGCGCCGGCGCGTCGTGCAGATCGTCTCGGACGGCTTCGGCGGGCTGACCATGGCCGAACTGCCCGCCCAGCTGAGGCAGTACGCCCGGTTCACGCCGAGCCGGCGGGCCAAGTTCGCGGGCAACGCCATGGCCGCGGCGCTGGAGACGGACCCGCTCTTCCGGCAGCGCATCGCCGAGAAGCTCAGAGAGGCCCAGCCGGAGATCGTCGGAGCTCTCGACTCGGGCGCGCCGCCGCCGGCCGCGGATCCGCTGGACGTGGCGGCCGCGGCCTACGTGCTGCGCCCCGCGGGCTGGGTGAAGCTGGTGACCGCCGCGGGCGAGGAGGCTCTGCGGGCGGACGCCGAGCGCGCCGACGAGGAGAGCCGCGCCGAGCTGGAGCGGCTGCGCACGGAACTGGCGGAGGCCCGCGGGCAGACGCGGAGCGAGACCGAGCGGCTGCGCACGGAACTGGAGTCGGCCCGGAAGGAAGCGGAATCGCTTCACCGCAAGCTGCGCAGTGCCCTCAGTGACGTCAAGCGCGGTGAGGCGGCCCTGCGCAAGCTCCAGACCGAGACGGACGTGGCGAAGGCGGAGAGCCAGACCCAGGTGTCCGCCGCCGAGAGCGAGACCCGGCGGCTCAAGGCACGCCTCTCGGAGGCCGAGGCCGCCCTGGAGGCCACCCGCAAGGCGGCCCGCGAGGGGCGCAGCGTCGAGGACATGCGCGTGCGGCTGCTGCTCGACACCGTGCTGGACGCGGCCCAGGGCCTGCGCCGGGAACTGGCGCTGCCCCCCGTCTCGGTCCGGCCCGCGGAGACCGTGGAGGCGGTCGAACCGGGACGGATGACGCCGAAGGACATCGCCGCCCGCGCGCTGTCCGAGAACGACCCCGCGATCCTGGACCAGTTGCTCGCGCTGCCCCAGGCGCATCTGGTCGTCGACGGCTACAACGTCACCAAGACCGGCTATCCCCAGATGCCGCTGGAGAAGCAGCGGCTGAGGCTGCTCGGGCAGCTCTCGCAGCTGGCCGCGCAGACCGGCGCCGAGGTCACCTGTGTCTTCGACGGGGCCGAGCTGGCCGCTCCGGTCCTGCTCGCGCCGCCGCGCGGGGTGCGGGTGCTGTTCTCCAAGCCCGGTGTCACGGCGGACGAGCTGATCCGTCAGCTCGTGCGGGCCGAACCGCCCGGCCGGCCGGTCATCGTCGTCTCCACCGACCGTGAGGTGGCCGACGGGATCGCCAAGGCGGGTGCCCGGCCGGTGGCGTCCGTGGTGCTCCTCAAGCGCTTCTCGCGCGGCTGAGCGATCCCTTTCATCCCCTTTCGCCCTTGTGTCAATTGGCGCCCCCTAGTGCCCTTTTCGTTCATCTTTGGTGCATCTTGAGGAGTGTCATTTCCCGCTGCCGACCTAGGGTTTCGCGTCGGCGGCGTTCCGCGGCCTAAGTCGCATGAGCCACCTACGTACCATGCGTAACCTCTGGGCCTGATGCCCGAATTAGTCGGACCTTCACGCGACGTAGTGTCAAGCGGACATCACTGCAGGTGAGTTGATTGCAAAGAATGCGCTCGGTGACAAAGAATTTTCAGGTTTGGATTTGAACTGATCACAAGTAGGTCACTAGGGTCATGCCTCGAACCTCCAACTAGGGTGATCACTCATGAGGAGTGACGGTGGAGGGGCACCGCCCGTCGGCGTTCTCGGCAGGCGGCTGGAGGAAGAAGGAGCTCGCCTTCGTGGCGTCCCACCGTCGACCCAAGCAGCCGAGCCGCACCCGTGTGACCGTGCTCACCACAGCCGCCGCTGCCGCCGTTGTCCTCAGCGCCAACGCCGCCAATGCCGCGCCGTCCGAGAAGCCCAACAAGGACGAGGTCAAGACCAAGGTCGACAAGCTCTACCAGGAGGCCGAGCAGGCCACCGAGAAGCTTGACGGCGCCAAGGAGAAGCAGCAGAAGCTGCAGAAGCAGATCGGCACTCTCCAGGACAACGTCGCCCGCGGCCAGCAGGAGCTCAACGACCTGCGCGACGGCCTCGGTTCGATGGCGAGCGCCCAGTACCGCACCGGCGGCATCGACCCCTCCGTGGCGCTCTTCCTCTCCTCGGACCCGAACGACTTCCTGGACAAGGCCTCGGCCATGGACCAGCTGAGCGCCCAGCAGGTCGGGTCGCTCAAGAAGGTCCAGGAGAAGCAGCGTTCGCTCGCGCAGCAGCGCGCCGAGGCGTCCGCGAAGCTCAAGGACCTCGCCGACACCCGGACCGAGCTCGCCAAGAAGAAGAAGGAAGTCCAGAGCAAGCTGGGCACCGCCCAGAAGCTCCTGAACTCGCTGACCGCGCAGGAGAAGGCGGCGCTGGCGTCCCAGGAGCAGGACAGGGCGACCCGCGCCAGCGAGCGCGTCGACCTCGGCAACACCCCGGCCGCCTCTGGCCGCGCCGGCGCCGCGTTCGCCGCGGCCCAGAGCGTGATCAACTCACCGTACGTCTACGGCGCCTCCGGCCCCAGCTCCTTCGACTGCTCGGGCCTCACCTCCTGGGCGTACGCCCAGGCCGGCGTGACCATACCGCGCACCTCGGAGGCCCAGGCCAACGCGGGCACCCGCATCTACTCGCAGAGCGCCCTGCAGGTCGGCGACCTGGTCATCTTCTACGGCGACCAGCACCACGTCGGCCTCTACGCGGGCAACGGCCAGGTCCTGCACGCCCCGCACACCGGCGCGGTCGTCCGCTACGAGTCGATCGCCAACATGCCCTTCCAGTTCGGCGTCCGGATCTGATCCGGACGGGCGGTCGGTACTGACGTCCGCCGCCCCCAGGGACCTCGTGTCGCGCCGCCCAAACGGGCGAATTGCGACAACTCCCCCTGACCTCACGCCCCGTCGGTGACCTGCGTCTCCGGCGGGGCGTCACTTTGTGTGCCCGCCGGGGCCTTTGGCCGGTGCGTAGTCGCGCGGCTACTGTCTGGCGCGATCCCCCGACGGCGGGGGACCGTCAGCGGAAGGGAGAGCGGCCACCCGTGGGGTTCCATCGCCGCCTTGTACCGACCGGCTTCGACCGGGGCGCCGGCGCCTTCGGCGTCGCCGCCTGCGTGATGTCCGCGGCGGCCGCCGCACTCGGCGCCCTGCCCGCCTCCGCGGCACCGCGGGACGACACCCGGGCCGAGGTGGACCGCCTCTACGCCCAGGCGGAGCAGGCCACCGAGGCGTACGACGAGGCCGACGAGCGCGGCGACGCGCTGCGCGAGCAGATCGGCACGGCACAGGACGAGATCGCCCGGCAGCAGGAGCGCGTCAACACCATGCGGGACGCGGTGGGTTCGCTCGCCGGGGCGCAGTACCGCTCCGGCGCCCTCGACCCCTCCCTCGCGCTGCTCTTCTCCGACAGCCCGGACGACTATCTCGACAAGGCCTCCGCGCTCGACCGGATCAGCACCCGCCAGGCCGGCGAACTCAAGGACCTCCGGCTGGCCCTGCGCGACCTCGCCCAGGTTCGCGAGGAGGCCGACGGGAAACTCGCCGAACTGGAGCGCAGCCGCACGGTCGTCGCCCGGAACAAGCGGGTGATCGAGGGCAAACTGGCCAGGGCGCGGCAGCTGCTGGACTCGCTGCCGTACGCCGAGCGCGCCGCCTACGGCCGGGCGTCGCGCTCGGCGCGTGCAGATCTGCCCGGCCTGGGTGACAACGTCGCGTCCTCGTCGCGCGCGGCCGCCGCCGTCGCCGCGGCCCGTTCGGCGCTCGGCCGCCCCTATGTGTGGGGCGCCAACGGGCCCGGCGGCTTCGACTGTTCGGGCCTCATGCAGTGGGCGTACGCGCACGCCGGGGTCGGTCTGCCGCGCACCTCGCAGGCCCAGCGGTACGCCGGACGTCAGGTGCCGCTCTCCCAGGCGCGGCCCGGTGACCTGGTCACCTACCGGTCCGACGCCGGCCATGTCGGGATGTACGTGGGCAACGGCCAGGTGATCCACGCGCCCTACCCCGGTGCCCCGGTGCGCTACGACCCGGTCGGGATGATGCCGATCTCGTCCGTCACCCGGGTCTGACGGGGCGCGCGGCCGGCGCCGGGCGGGCCCCCGCGCGGTCCTGCGGGCGGGCGCGGGCCCCGTACGATCGGGAGGATGGCTGGTCGAAGGTGTGCGTCGCGAGCGGGTCTCTCCCTGGTGCTGCTGCTCGCCGTGCTCGTCGGCTGCGGCGGCCGGGCGCCGTCGGACAGGGCGGCGGCCGAGGTGCAGCGGGTCCTCGACCGGCGGGCGAGCGCGGTCCTGGACCGGGACGAGGCGGCGTTCCGGGCGACCGGGGCGGCGGCCGGCGCCGGAACCGGCCTCGCGAACCTGCGCGACGTGCCGCTCGCGGGCTGGTCCTACCGTCTGACCGATCTGCGCCGCTCCGGCGACCGGGCCACCGCCGACGCCGAACTGCGCTATCGCGTCGAGGGCTACGACACCGCGCCGGTCGAGGCGGACCGCACCCTGCGGCTGACCCGCGCCGGTGGAACCTGGCGCGTCACCTCCGACGAGCCCGCGGGCAAGGGCGGCGCCCAGCTCTGGGACCAGGGAGCCGTGACGGCCGTACGGGGTGAGCGCAGCCTCGTCCTCGGGGTCGGGCAGCCCGGCGAGCGCCTGCGTTCCTTCGCGGATCTCGCGGACCGTGCCGTGCCCGCCGTGTCGGAGGCCTGGGGCACGGACTGGGCGCGGCACGTCGTCGTCCTCGTACCGAAGTCGCTGGAGGGGATGGCGGGGCTGCTCGGCGCTCCGGCTTCCGGGTACCGGGGGATCGCGGCGGTCACCACCGGGGAGGCGGGAGGTTCGGCGAAGGCGCCCGCGGACCGGATCATCGTCAACCCGGACGCGTACGGCGTCCTCGGCGACCTCGGCAAGCAGGTCGTGCTCACCCACGAGACCACGCATGTCGCCACGCGCGCCCACACCACGGCCGCCACCCCGCTGTGGCTCTCCGAGGGGTACGCGGACTGGGCCGGCTACCGCGGCAGCGGGCGGGCGCCGGGGCAGGTCGCGCCGGAGCTGGAGCGCGCCGTGGCCGGGGGCCAGGTTCCGGCCGCGCTGCCCGACGACGGGGACTTCGGGTTCGCCTCGGACCCGGGCCGGCTGGCGCGGGCCTACGAGGGCGGCTGGATGGCCTGCCGGCTGATCGCCGACCACTGGGGCGAGGTCCGGCTGAACGACTTCTACCGGGCGGTGGGCGACCACCGGGAGCGGGCGGGAGCGGTCGAGGGCGCGCTGCGGGACGTGCTGCAGACGACGCCGGAGCGGTTCACCCAGCTGTGGCGGCAGTACCTCAGGGACCAACTCCACTGACGCGCAGGGCTGTTCACCCATCGAGCCGGTGGATGGCCTCCGCGAGCCAGGCCCGCTCGGCTTCACCGGTCGCCCGCGCCACCCGCAGCATGCCCTGCCGGAACAGGTCGTCGGCCTCCTCCGCGCGCACGGGCCGGCCGTCCCGGTAGAAGAAGCTCGCCGGGGTCTGAAGGAACTCCAGGCGGCGGCGCAGCACCGCGGCCTGCTCGCGGGGGTCGTCCAGGTGGCGCAGGAAGGCCAGCAGGGCGTTGAAGCGGACCTGGTCGGTGATCTCGGTCTGCTTGGGGTGGCGCAGCCGCTCCAGGAGGCCCTCACGGCCCTTGTCGGTGAGCGCCAGGACGCGCCGAGGGGCCGCGCTGCTGCCGGGCTCGGTGTGCTGGTCGAGCACGCCCGCGGCGACCAGGCGGGTGATCGCCGGATAGAGGGAGCCGTCGCTGACCGGGCGGACATGGCCGCTGAGGGCCTTGATGCGCTCCTTCAGCTCGTAGCCGTGCAGGGGCTCCTCGTACAGAAAGCCCAGGATCGACAGCTCCAGCATCCGGCCGGCTCCTCACTCGTGGGTCATCGCGGTCCCGGCGCACCCCGAGCGTGCGGGGCGTCCGTGCCCGGCGATCCCGGTGCTTGTGCGGTCCGGACGGCCATGGTACCTCTTATCGAGCTATCTCGATTCGAGATAGCTCGTATCGAGGGAGGCCGTGTGAACGCCCATCGCAAACAGCTCATAGCGCTCGCCCACCCCGTCTATCTCTCGCTGCTCGCCTCCGTCGCCGCGGGAGTCATCAACACCGTCTGGGTCTCCCGGCTCGGGGGCGACGCCGTGGCCGCCGTCGCCGTCGCCACGAACACCGAGAACGTGCTGCTCGGCGTGGCCCTGGTCTTCGCCTCCGGCACCACAGTCCTGGTCGCGCACGCCCGCGGCGCCCGCGACCCGGGCGCGGTCCGGGCGGCCGTACGCGGCGGCTGGGCGCTGTGCGCCGCGGTCACACCGGTGACCGCCCTCGGCGGCTACCTGCTGCGCGAGCCGCTGGCCCGGCTGGTGCTCGGCGGCGACGGACGCGCGCTGACCCTCGCCGTCCAGTACTTCGCCGTCTCGCTGCCCGGGATCGCCGTGTTCTTCGCGCAGACCCTCGTCGACGGCATCCTGAAGGGCACCGGCGACACCCGCACCCCGATGCGCCTGGCCCTGCTGGCCAACGGCCTGATCCTCGGCCTCGACCCGTTCCTGATCCACGCCTACGGCGTCCGGGGCGCCGCCCTCTCGACCGTCCTGTGCCGCTCGGTGACCCTCGTCGTCGGCCTGCGCGCCCTGCGCCGGAACACGCTGCTGTCCGAGGCCGCGACCGCGATACCCGCCGAGACCACCGGTGCCGCGTTGCGCCGCACCCTCGGCACCGGTCTGCCCATGTCCGCCGACTTCACGGTGCGGCAGGGCGGCGCCCTGGCGCTGGTCGCGATCGTGGCCCGCCTGGGGACGACGGCGGTGGCGGCCTACGCGATCGCGTACAAAGTCATGTACATCGCCACCATGGCGTTCTACTCGGTCCGGCAGGCCGCCTCCATCCACACCGCGCACACCCGGGGCGCGGGCCGCGACGAGCGGGGCGCCATAGGGCGGCAGGCCGTCCTGGTCTCGGGGACCGTCGGCCTGCTCGCCGCGGGGCTCCTGTGCGCCCTGGCGCCCTGGATCATGCGGGCCTTCGGCGCCGGCCCCGCCGTCGCCCACGACGGCGTGCTGTTCCTGCGCTGCGTCGGCCCCTACCTGCTGCTGATGGCCTGCTTCATCGCCCTCGGCGGCGTGTTCGAGGGCAGTGGGGGAGCGCCGGTGCTGCTGCGGGTGACGCTGACCGGCACGGCGGTCCAGCTCCCCGTTGCCCTCGCCCTGTCCGGACTGGGGCTGCCGGGTGTCTGCCTGGCCCTCGCGCTGTCCATGACGGTGCAGTGCGCCGCCCTGTGGCTGTGGACCCGGCGGATCCGGCGTCAGGAGGACGCCAGGGTCTCCTTGGTGCGGGCCGCCTGAGCGGGGAGCGCCGGCGCCGGCTCGGAGACCGTGCTCCGCCACAGCTGCCGGGCGGCGAGCAGTGCCGCGATCACCAGCAGGCCGTTGCGGACGACGAGCAGAGTGACGCCGAGCGTGGTGCTGCCCACGACGTCCCCGAACCAGGTGGGGAACTCCAGCACCGTCACGAGGCACGCGATCAGGACCAGGCAGGCGGGCACCGTCATCCGGCTCGCGCGAAAGCACAGACAGACGGCCGCGACACCGACCAGCCACACCAGGTACTGCGGGCTGATGACCCGGCTGGTGGCGGTGAACATCAGGACGCCGACGAACGCGGCGTCGGCGAGCGTGTGCGGCAGGAACCGCTTGGCGCACAGCCGCCACAGCAGCAGCCAGCCGAAGGCGAGCGCGCTAAGGAACAGGGCCGCCGTGCTCACCAGGTCGACGTAGGGGCCCACGAACTCCACCGAGCCGTAGTTGAGCAGCACCCGCCCGTTCCAGCCGTGGTGCCGGGCCACGTGGAAGACGAGGGAGCCGAGCGACTCCACCTCGGTGCCGCGGTCGCGCTGGGCGGTCAGGAAGCCGAACGCGCCCGGCATCGTCGCCCAGAACAACGCGGCGATCCCGGCCACCGTCGCCGCGGCCGAGACCCAGGCCCGGCGGCGCACGGCGCCGAGCAGCAGCAGCAACGGCCACACCTTCACCATCGCGCCGATGCCCGTGAGCACCCCCATCACCCGGGGACGGCGGGCTCCGGCGAGCAGCGCGGCGACCGCGACGGCCGTCACCATCACGTCGTAGCGGGCGTACACGGTCGGCCCGAGCAGCGGAACCCCGATCATCCACACCCAGGCCCCGCGCCGCGTCTTGCCGGAGCGCGAGCCCGCGTACAGGAGCAGCCCGAACACCACCAGGTCGGCGACGAAGGCCAGCACGAAGAAGGCGTGCGGGTAGTCGAGGAACGGCAGCAGACCGGGGGAGAGGATCGCGAGGGCGGCGGCCGGCGGATACTGCCAGGTCACGTCGTTCAGCGGGAAGGTGCCGTGCCGCAAGACGTCGTACCAGCCGTGGTAGATCACGGCGACGTCACTGGTGACGTCCGGACCGGGGAACACGTACACCTTGGCCACGAAGAGGAGCAGCATCAGCCTGGTCAGGCCCCAGGTTCCCAGCAGCGCGGCCACGCCGAACGGGAACCTCGTGCTCCGTGCCCCCGTCATGCCCACCTGGCCCTCTTCGTCCGGTAACGATGTGTGTCGCCGCCGTGCTCTTCGCGGACCCAGGGTGACGCGCCGGTCTGTGTGCGAGCCGTCGAGCGCGGCCGTGCGGAGCTGTGAGTATAGGTTCGATAGTGTCGAACACGATGCACAAGACCCTGATCGTGACGAACGACTTCCCGCCCCGCCCCGGCGGCATCCAGGCCTTTCTGCACAACATGGCGCTGCGCCTGGACCCCGGGCAATTCGTCGTCCACGCCTCGACGTGGAAGCGCGGCCGCGAGGGCGCCGAGGCGACCGCCGCGTTCGACGCCGAGCAGCCCTTCACCGTCGTACGGGACCGCACGACCATGCTGCTGCCGACACCGGGCGCCACCCGGCGGGCGGTCGGCCTGCTGCGCGAACACGGCTGTACGTCGGTGTGGTTCGGGGCGGCGGCACCGCTCGGTCTGATGGCCCCGGCGCTGCGCAAGGCGGGCGCGACCCGCGTCGTGGCGACCACCCACGGCCACGAGGCCGGCTGGGCCCAGCTGCCCGCCGCCCGCACGCTGCTGCGCCGGATCGGCGAGTCCACCGACACGATCACCTACCTCGGCGAGTACACGCGCTCGCGGATCGCCGCCGCGCTGACCCCCGAGGCGGCCGCGCGCATGGTCCAGCTGCCGCCCGGCGTCGACGAGCGGACCTTCCACCCCGGCTCGGGCGGCGAGGAGGTGCGGGCCCGGCTCGGCCTCTCCGACCGGCCGGTCGTCGTCTGTGTCTCCCGCCTGGTGCCGCGCAAGGGCCAGGACACCCTCGTGCTCGCGATGCCGCGGATCCTGGCCAAGGAGCCGGACGCGGTGCTCCTGATCGTCGGCGGCGGCCCGTACGAGAAGGAGCTGCGGAGGCTCGCGCACGACACCGGTGTCGCCGGCTCGGTCCGGTTCACCGGGGCGGTGCCCTGGTCGGAGCTGCCCGCGCACTACGGGGCCGGCGACGTCTTCGCGATGCCGTGCCGGACCCGCAGGGGCGGGCTCGACGTGGAGGGGCTCGGCATCGTGTACCTGGAGGCGTCGGCGACGGGCCTTCCGGTGGTCGCCGGTGACTCGGGCGGCGCGCCCGACGCCGTGCTCGACGGCGAGACGGGCTGGGTCGTACGCGGCGGCTCCGCGGAGGAGGCCGCCGACCGTATCGTCACCCTGCTCGGCGACTCCGAACTGCGCCGCCGGATGGGCGAGCGGGGACGCGCCTGGGTCGAGGAGAAATGGCGCTGGGACCTCTTGGCGGAGCGGCTGCGGGAGCTGCTCTAGCGTCACCGGGCGCGCCTACCGGAGCGCCGCTCGCCGACTTCCGGCGCCTGCGGGACCGCGCCCGTAGGGGCGCGGGGAACTGCGCGAGCAACCACGACACACCTCCCGCCCGGGATGAACCCCACCCCCTACGGCGGGAGCCGGACCCCCTACGGCGGGAGCCGGAACCCCTACGGCGGTAGTGGACCCTCCCCGGGGCGGGAGCCGGACCCCCCACCCCGCGGCCGAAGGCGAACGAACCCGGGACGGAAAACGGCTCGGCCCCCTCCACCGGAGGGGGCCGAGCCGTCTGTTCCCGGCCGGGGCAGAACCCGGTCGCTCGGGCATCAGCCCCGGTAAAGTGCCTCGATCTCGTTCGCGTAGTCCTTCGCGACCACGTTGCGCTTCAGCTTCAGGGACGGCGTGAGGTGCCCCGACTCCTCGGTGAACTGGTGGGCGAGGATGCGGAACTTGCGTACCGACTCCGCCTTGGACACCGCCGCGTTGCCGTCGTCGATCGCGTCCTGGATGGCGGCGATCAGGTCCGCGTCCTCGCGCAGCGACGCCGCGGTCGAGCCGGCCGGCTTCCCGTGCTCCTCGGCCCAGCGGGCCAGGAACTCCTCGTCGACCGTGACCAGCGCGCCCACGAACGGACGTCCGTCGCCGACCACCATGCACTCCGCGACCAGCGCGTGCGCGCGGATACGGTCCTCGATCACGGCCGGGGCGACGTTCTTGCCGCCCGCGGTGACGATGATCTCCTTCTTGCGGCCGGTGATGCGCAGGTAGCCGTCCTCGTCGAGGGTGCCGATGTCACCGGTGTGGAACCAGCCGTCGGCGAGCGCCTCGGCGGTGGCGGCCTCGTTGTTCCAGTACCCCTGGAACAGGTGCTCGCCGTGCAGCAGCACCTCGCCGTCGTCCGCGATGCGGATCACGGAGCCGGGCAGCGGCTGGCCGACCGTGCCGATCTTCGTACGGTCCCACGGGTTGAAGGCGGTGGCCGCGCACGACTCGGTGAGGCCGTAGCCCTCCAGGACCGTGAAGCCGATGCCGCGGAAGAAGTGGCCGAGCCGCTCACCCAGCGGGGCGCCGCCCGAGATCGCGTACTCGCCGCGCCCGCCGAGGACCGCGCGCAGCTTGCTGTAGACGAGCTTGTCGAACGTCTTGTACTTGATCTTCAGACCGAGCGACGGGCCCGCGGGGGTGTCCAGCGCGCGGCTGTACGCGATCGCCGTGTCCGCCGCCTTGTCGAAGATCTTGCCCTTGCCGTCCGCCTGCGCCTTGGCGCGCGCCGAGTTGTAGACCTTCTCGAAGACGCGCGGCACACCGAGGATCAGCGTCGGCCGGAACGCGGCCAGCTCGTCGGTGAGGTTCTTGATGTCCGGGACGCAGCCCAGCTTGATCGGTGCCATCATCGGCGCGACCTGCACGAGTCGCCCGAAGACGTGCGCGAGCGGGAGGAAGAGCAGGACGGAGCACTCGCCCGTGCGGAACAGCGGGCGCAGCCGCTCCACGATGTTGCCGCACTCCGCGAAGAAGGCGCGGTGGGTGAGGACGCAGCCCTTGGGCCGGCCGGTGGTCCCGGAGGTGTAGACGATGGTCGCCGGGTCGTCCGCCTTGGCGAGCGAGCCGCGCTCCTCGACGGTGGCGTCGCTGACGTCCTTGCCGAGGCGTCCCAGCTCCTCGACGCCGCCGGCCTCGATCTGCCAGACGTCCTTCAGCGCGGGCAACCCGTCGCGCACCGACTCCACGGAGGCCGCGTGCGACGGCAGCTCCACGATGCAGGCGGTCGCGCCCGAGTCGCCGAGGATCCACGCCACCTGCTCGGCTGAGCTGGTCTCGTACACCGGCACGGTGACGGCGCCCGCGCTCCAGATCGCGAAGTCGAGCAGCGTCCACTCGTAGCGGGTACGGGACATCAGGGCGACCCGGTCGCCGGGCCGCACGCCCGAGGCGATCAGGCCCTTGGCCGCGGCCCGCACCTCGGCGAGGAAGGTGGTGGCGCTGACGTCCGTCCAAGATCCGCCCACCTTGCGGGCGATCACGGCTACGTCGGGATGCTGCGCGGCGTTTCTGCGGACGATGTCGGTGAGATTTCCGTCCGCAGGGACCTCGTACAAAGCCGGAAGGCTGAACTCGCGCAAGACTGCTGCTCCTCATAGGGCGCCGACGCCACGACTCTGTGTGACGCGCCGGTGCGGTCCAAGGCTCGGGCAGGTACTCAAGATCGCTTGTTGAAATCCTGAGTACGACTGGACTGCCCGGACGTTACCCGCCGGTATGGCTTCTTCGACAGGGGGTCCCGGCGAGATGTTCTATGCGTCACACGTGTTGGCGTTCCTTCGCGCACAGTAGTCCACGCCCTTCCCGACTAGCCAGTAATCGCAGGTCCGGCCGCCTCTGTTCACGTCTGCCGCACAGGCCTACGCTTGATCGTCATGGCATTCACACCGGTCGGCCGTCCGAGGACGCGCATTCATGTGGTCAGTGACGTGCACGGCAACGCCCGCGACCTGGCCCGGGCCGGCGACGGCGCCGACGCCCTGATCTGCCTCGGTGACCTGGTCCTCTTCCTCGACTACGCCGACCACGCGCGCGGCATCTTCCCGGACCTGTTCGGAGTGGAGAACGCCGACCGCATCGTCGAGCTGCGCACGGCCCGCCGCTTCGAGGAGGCGCGCGCGTTCGGCGCCCGGCTGTGGGCGGGCATCGGCACCGACCGGGCCGCCGCGATCGAGAAGGCGGTGCGCAAGCAGTACGCCGAGATGTTCGCCGCGTTCCCGACACCGACGTACGCGACCTACGGCAATGTCGACATGCCGACCCTGTGGCAGGAGTACGCCGGGCCCGGCACCACCGTCCTCGACGGCGAGCGGGTCGAGATCGGCGGCCGCGTCTTCGGTTTCGTCGGCGGCGGACTGCGGACACCGATGCGGACGCCGTACGAGATCAGTGACGAGGAGTACGCGGCCAAGATCGAGGCGGTGGGCGAGGTCGACGTGCTGTGCACGCACATTCCGCCCGAGGTGCCGGAGCTGGTGTACGACACCGTGGCGCGCCGCTTCGAGCGCGGATCCCGTGCCCTGCTGGACGCGATCCGGCGCACGCGCCCCCGTTACGCGCTCTTCGGCCACGTACATCAGCCCCTCGTCCGCCGGATGCGCGTCGGGGCGACGGAATGCGTGAATGTGGGGCACTTCGCCGGGTCGGGCCGGCCCTGGGCGCTGGAGTGGTGAGCCGGAGGCCGCGGTGAACGCCAGGTGGGGTGACGGCGCCCGCGGCGGTGCGGGGTAGCCTTCACGCTGCACACACGTGCGCACCACCCTCCCTCACCGGACCTCATCTGGAGGAGCCACCGCGATGGCGGAACACACCAGTTCGAGCATCACGATCGAGGCGGCACCGGCTGACGTCATGGCGGTGATCGCCGACTTCGCCCGCTACCCGGACTGGACGGGTGAGGTGAAGGAGGCACAGGTGCTCGGGACGGACGAGAAGGGCCGCGCCGAACAGGTCCGCCTCGTCATGGACGCCGGCGCCATCAAGGACGACCAGACCCTCGGTTACACCTGGACCGGCGATCACGAGGTCTCCTGGACCCTGGTCAAGTCCCAGATGCTCCGCTCCCTGGACGGCTCGTACCTCCTCAAGCCCGCGGGCGAGGGCGCCACCGAGGTCACCTACCGGCTGACCGTCGACGTCAAGATCCCCATGCTCGGCATGATCAAGCGCAAGGCCGAGAAGGTCATCATCGACCGCGCGCTCGCAGGCCTGAAGAAGCGCGTCGAGGAAACGGTCTAGCCACCCGCGTGCGCCCGCCCCACACCCCGGGGCGTCAGGCCGGCGAGCCCTCGCGACGCGCCCCGCATCCCGGGCGACGACGACCCTGGCGAGCCCCACGAGGCGCCCGCCGGAGCCACAACCTTCTTCCGCCCCGCCGCCCCTGCCCTTCCCGCGCCTGGGGCGCCACCCCGGACCCCGCTCCTCTGACGCCGGAGGGCTGAAGCCTTCCCGTGCCCGAACGGTGGGCGGGAGGGGCTGAACTTTCCCCGGCCGGGGCCGGAAGGGCCACCACGACGCACCCGCAGCCGGGATCCGGCGGGAGGGGACGTGCTGGTACATCAAATGCCCGCAGGCCGGACGGATCGGCACCCACGCCCACTTCGCGACGCCGCTGGGATCCGTTCGGATGCGGGCGGACGTACCGGCGCGGCCCCGACCCACCCACCGGACCGGAACCCGAAAACCGCCGAGGCCCCCGCACAGGTAGCGTTCACCTCCATGCGCACCATCCTGATCACCGGCCAAGGCGGCACCGGCCGTACCACCGTCGCCGCGGCCACCGCTCTGCGGGCGGCGAGGGAAGGCACCCGCACCCTGGTGCTCACCGCCGACCGCACCGACACCCTCGGTGCCGTCCTCGGCGTCCCCACCGGTCCTGACCCCGTGGAGGTCGCCCCCGGTCTCACGGCCTGGCGCCCCGACGCCGCCGCCCGCTTCCGCGACGACCTCACCGCCTTCCAGCGGCGCGCCACCACCGCCCTCGACCTGCTCGGCGCCTCCCGTCTGGACGCCGAGGAAGTCACCCCGCTCCCCGGCGCCGAGGAACTCGCCCTGCTCCGCGCCCTGCGCGACGCCGCGCTGTCGGAGGCGTACGGACTGCTCGTCGTGGACCTTCCGCCGGCCCCCCAGGCACTCGCCCTCCTCGCCCTGCCCGAGGAGCTCCGCCGCTATCTGCGCCGCCTGCTCCCGCCGGAGCGCCAGGCGGCCCGCGCCCTGCGTCCCGTCCTCGGGCGGCTCGCGGGCGTGCCCATGCCCGCCGAGTGGCTGTACGAGACGGCGGGTCGCTGGGACGTCGAGCTGGCCGCCGTGCAGGCCGTCGTCGAGGACCGCGCCACGACCGTACGACTGGTCGCCGAGCCCGGACCGGCCGGCGCCGACGCCGTCCGCACCGCCGCCACCGCCCTCGCCCTGCGGGGCCTGCCCGTCGACGGCCTGGTCGCGAACCGGGTGCTGCCCGGCGCCACCACCGACGCCTGGCTGGGGGCCCTCGCGGCCCAGCAGCGCAAGGCCCTGGACGAGTGGCAGGAGACGTACGAGGTCCACGAGGTCGCGCACCGCGGTCACGACCCGCGCGGCACCGACGACCTCGTCGCGCTCCCCGTGCCCGGCGTCAACACCGCGCCCACCCCCGTCGAGTGGCCCGTCACCGACCACCTCGCCGAGGACGGCGTGCTCGTCTGGCACATCCCGCTGCCCGGCGCGATACGCGACGAACTCGACCTCATCAGGCGGGGCGACGAACTCGTCGTCACCGTCGGCCAGTTCCACCGGATCGTCCCGCTCCCCTCCGCGCTGCGCCGCTGCACGGTCGCGGGCGCGGCGCTGCGCGAGGGCGAGCTGCGCGTCCGCTTCACGCCCGATCCCGGGCTGTGGCCGCGCGATAAGTGACCGAGCCGTGATCCGGTGCGCCGGACACGGTGAACGGGATACCCCCGTTCGGGTAACGTCGAAGGCACGAAAAAGTAGGCAGGAGTCCCGCCATGAGCGAAGAGCGCCCCACATCCGACGCCGCTCAGGAGGAGACGGCCGACGAGGTGCACGTCGAGGAGACGCACGCCACCGACGCCGACGCCTGGGCGACGGCCTGCGCGGAGGACCTCGCCGCGGAGAAGGCCCGCCGCCGCGCCCAGCACGGCCCGCCGCCCGGCTCGGCCGCCGAGGAACTGCGCAAACTCGTCGACGCCGTCGCCGACAAGCTCTCCGGGCTCCAGTCGCCGCTGTTCGGCGCGGTCGCCTCGGGCACCGCCCAGCAGATGGTCAGCCAGGTCGTGCAGCAGGCCAAGGCGGCCGTCGAACCGGTACTGGAGCGCAATCCCGAGGTCTTCGACCACCTCGCGGCGGCGGGCTCCGAACTGCTCGCCGCCTACCGTTCGGCCGTCGAGAACCAGGAGCGCCGCTGGACCGCCCGCGGCACCGGATCCCGCGAAGACGAGCCGGGTCCGGGCGAACACATCGACTTGGACTAATCGCCCCTCGGGTACGGTTGGCCGTAGCGGGGCTCGACCGAAACTGAGGGATTCATGGGACTCACCATCGGCGTCGATATCGGCGGCACTAAGATCGCGGCCGGTGTGGTCGACGAGGAAGGCAATATCCTCTCGACGCACAAGGTGCCGACTCCCAGCACGCCGCAGGCAATCGTGGACGCCATCGCCTCGGCCGTGGAGGGCGCGCGCGCCGGTCACGACATCGTCGGTGTCGGCATCGGTGCCGCCGGATACGTGAACCGCCAGCGCTCGACGGTCTACTTCGCGCCGAACATCGACTGGCGCAACGAACCGCTCAAGGCCGAGGTCGAGCGGCGCGTGGGCCTGCCGGTCGTCGTCGAGAACGACGCGAACGCGGCCGCCTGGGGCGAGTACAAGTTCGGCGCCGGCAAGGGCCACCGCAACGTCATCTGCATCACCCTGGGCACGGGTCTCGGCGGCGGCATCATCATCGGCAACAAGCTGCGCCGCGGCCACTTCGGCGTGGCCGCCGAGTTCGGCCACATCCGGATGGTGCCGGACGGTCTGCTGTGCGGCTGCGGCTCGCAGGGCTGCTGGGAGCAGTACGCCTCCGGGCGCGCCCTCGTCCGCTACGCCAAGCAGCGGGCCAACGCGACCCCGGAGGCCGCGGAGGTCCTGCTGGGCCTCGGCGACGGCACCCCCGACGGCATCGAGGGCAAGCACATCTCCATGGCGGCCCGCCAGGGCGACCATGTCGCGGTGGACTCCTACCGCGAGCTGGCCCGCTGGGCCGGCGCGGGTCTGGCCGACCTCGCCTCGCTCTTCGACCCGTCCGCCTTCATCGTCGGCGGCGGCCTCTCGGACGAGGGCGAGCTGGTCCTCGACCCGATCCGCAAGTCGTACAAGCGCTGGCTGGTCGGCGGCAACTGGCGCCCGGTCGCTGATGTGATCGCTGCCCAGCTGGGCAACAAGGCGGGTCTCGTCGGAGCGGCGGACCTGGCCCGGGAGCCCGACCCGATCATGTAGCGCCCGCGCATCCTGTCGCACGGCAGCGCCCGCCGCACCCCCACGGGACGGCGGGCGCCGCCGTATCCCGGTCCGGCCACGCTGGGGCTTTCCCCTTCCGGGAGGCTCTCAGCGCGTATGTTGATCGCCATGCCGACCAGCCCCTCCGCCAGTCCGCTGCCCGCGTCCCGTACCGAATCCGACGGTTCGGCCGTCATCCGCGTGCTCAGCTACAACATCCGCTCGATGCGCGACGACACCGCCGCGCTCGCCCGTGTGATCAGCGCCTGCGCACCGGACCTCGTCCTGGTCCAGGAGGCGCCGCGCTTCTTCCGCTGGCGCAAGAAGCTCGCGCGTCTGTCCGCCGCTTCCGGCCTGGTCGTCCTGTCCGGCGGCGCCACCGCCTCCGGCCCCGCCCTGCTGTGCACCCTGCGGGCCACCGTGGAGCGCACCGAGGACGTGCTGCTCCCGCTCACCCCCGGCCTGCACCGGCGCGGCTTCGCCACGGCGGTCGTGCGGTTCGGGGGCGCCCGGCTCGGCGTACTGAGCTGCCATCTCTCGCTCCAGAAGGACGAGCGCCACCAGCAGAGCGGCATGCTCCTGGACCGGCTCGCCGGTCTCGGCACCCCGCACGCCGTCGCGGGCGGTGACCTCAACGAACGCCCGACAGGACCGACGTTCCGCCGTCTCGCGGGCACACTCCAGGACGGCTGGGCGACCCGTCCCTGGGGCGGGGAGCACACCTGGACGTTCGCGGGGCCGGACCGGCGCATCGACGCGATCTTCGCCACGCCCGGTATCGAGGTCCTCGGCTGCGGGGTGCCGCTCGGCCTTCCCGGCGTCACGGGGGCGGACCTGAGGGCGGCCACGGACCACCTGCCCGTGCTGGCCGCCCTCAAAGTCCCCGCGTCCTGAGTGCCCGCGTCCTGAGGCCCCGCGTCCTGAATACGTGCCCTGGGGTCAGGGTCAGACCACCGCGCCGCGCCCCGGGTCGTCGAGGTCGTCGTCATCGGCGTTCATGCGCGCCACCAGGGTGGCGAAGCCGCCGAGGAAACCGCCGATGCCGAGGGTGGTCAGCCACCAGGTCATGTCCCAGCTGAGCAGGACGGCCAGCAGCAGCAGGGCGGGGCCACCGAGCACGCCGAGCCAGGCGAACTTGGCGGTCGTGTCCGCGGCCGGCAGCGGCGGCGGCTCGGGCGGTACGAAGTGGCCCTCGTCGTCCTCGTCGAAGTCGTCCTCGGACGGCTCGGCCGCACGGTAGTCCCGCGGACCGCCGACACCGGGCGCGAAGGCGATCGAGCTGCCGAGGGGCCTGGCGGCGGAGGGCCGGTCGCCGGAGGAGGCCTCCGGCTCGGGCGCTGCCCCGGGAGCCGGGGCGTCGTCGTCATCGCCGGCGCCGTCCCCGGTGCCGCCGACGCTCCTGCCGCCGGTCTCGGGTCCCGCGTCAGGACCGGGCTCGGGGAGCGCGAGGTCCTCCACCGACCGGAACGGCCGTGCGCCGGGCGGGTCCGGCGGCTGTTCGCCGTATCCCTCGACGATCGACTGCCAGGCGGCGTCCTCGTCGAAGGGCACGCTCTGCTCGTCGCCGGGAGACTCCCCGCGGGCATCACCGGGCGACTCTCCGAGCGGGTCCCCCGCGGACTCTCCGAGCGCGTCGGCGCGCCCGTCACCGAGGGTCCCGTCGAGCGGCTCGCCGACGGGTACGCCCTTCTCCTCGGAATCGCCGCGGTCCGCGTCGTGCTCAGCCACCGGCTGCCGTCCCTTCCTGCCGACCCACCTGACCCGCGTCGGCCTCCTTGCCGGCACCGGGTGCGAGCCGGGTGACGAAGGAGTAGCTCTCCTCGAAGATCCGGTCCGCGTCGTGGTCCAACGTCGCGACGTGGTAGCTCTGTTCCAGCACGATCTCCGTCACGTCCGTGGACGACACCCGGCCGAGGATGCGCGCCGAGTCGGCGGGGGAGACTACATGGTCCTGGAGGCTGTGCAGCAGCAGGAGCGGCTGGGTGACCTGCGGCAGCTCCGCGTCCACGACCGCGCACAGCTTTCGCATCGAGTGAGCGGCGTGCAGGGGCACCCGGTCGTAGCCGACCTCCTCCGAGCCCTCCTTCGCGATGTCGCTCGCGATGCCCTTCGTCGAGGGAACGAGGTGACGGAGCACCGGCAGGGCGTGCGCGGCGAGGCCCTGCACCTTGTTCAGCGGGTTGACGACCACGACGCCGCTGATCTCGTCGCCGTGCTTGGCCGCGAGCCGCAGGGCCAGCGCGCCGCCCATCGAGAGCCCGAGGACGAAGACCTGGGAGCAGCTCTCGCGCAGGGCACGCAGCGCGCGGTCCACCTCCGCGTACCAGTCCTGCCAGCCGGTGAGCTGCATGTCCTCCCAGCGTGTGCCGTGTCCCGGCAGCAGGGGCAGTTCCACAGTGAGACCGCGCTCGGCGAGATACTCGGCCCAGGGGCGCAGCGACTGCGGGGAGCCGGTGAAACCGTGGCAGAGAAGGACGCCGACCTCTCCGCCGTCGTGGCGGAACGGCTCGGCTCCAGGAAGGACCGGCACCTCGGTCTCCTGTTCATGAGTTGGGCGGAAAACGACTCCGAATGTGCCTCACCGTACGCGACCGTACTGACACCGACCAGGGTCGTCGGGTCCTTTGAGGGCGCTCCGGGTTAAGGTCTGATCTACGACACAGGAGGCACTCGGGTGATCTACGGCGCAATGAAGTTTTCCATCGGAGGGCCACTGAAGCTCGCCTTCAGGCCCTGGGTGGAAGGCCTCGAGAACATCCCCGCCGAGGGCCCGGCCATTCTGGCGAGCAATCACCTGTCGTTCTCGGACTCCTTCTTCCTGCCGGCGGTCCTCGACCGCAAGGTGACCTTCATCGCGAAGGCCGAGTACTTCACGACCCCGGGTATCAAGGGCCGGATGACCGCCGCCTTCTTCAAGGGCGTCGGCCAGCTGCCGGTGGACCGTTCCGGCGCGCGCGGCGCGGGCGAGGCGGCCATCAAGAGCGGCATAGACGTGATCGAGCGCGGTGAGCTGTTCGGCATCTACCCGGAGGGCACGCGCTCGCCCGACGGCCGGCTCTACCGGGGCAAGCCCGGTGGCCTCGCGCGCGTGGCCCTCGCCACCGGTGCGCCCGTCATCCCCGTCGCGATGATCGACACCGAGAAGATCCAGCCGCCGGGCAAGGTGATGCCCAAGCTGATGCGCCCGGGCATCCGCATCGGCAAGCCGCTGGACTTCAGCCGCTACAGCGGCATGGAGCACGACCGGTTCGTGCTCCGCGCGGTGACCGACGAGGTCATGTACGAGATCATGAAGCTCTCCGGCCAGGAGTACGTCGACATGTACGCGACGGCCGCCAAGCGGCAGATCGCGGACGCGGCGAAGGCCGAGAAGGACGCGGAGAAGGCCGCCAGGGCGGCACTCGCCCAGGCGGAGAAGCAGGCGGCCAAGGAACAGGCCGAAGAGCTGGCCGCGGAGCAGGCGGCCGAAGAGCTGTCCGAGGAGCTGGCGGCCGAAGAGCTGTCCGAGGAGCAGGCGGCCGAGGAGCTGGCGGCCGAGGAGCAGAACGAGGAGCAGGCTGTCGAGGGGCGGGTCGGGGAGCCGGCCGATCCGGCGGCCGGTCAGCAGACCGCCGGGAAAGCCGAACCGACCGACACGCAACGGTCCGGCTCCTGAAAGCGTCCGTCAGGACGTCGGCAGTGTGGGGTGGGGGGCATGGCCAAGCGCGTGAGAGTCATGAGGATGTCGGTCGAGCAGCCGCTGTGGCGTGCGCTGACCGGTTACCGGGTGCTGACCGTGCTGTACGCGATCGGGCTCTTCGCCACCGCGTACGACAGGTTCGCCCGCCCCTGGGTGGCCGTCGGGTTCTTCGCGTTCCTGCTCGTCTGGACGCTGGCCACGCTCCCGAGAGTCTCCGGGGCGGCCAAATGCACCAAGCGTTTCCTCGCCGCCGACCTCACGGTCGCGCTGGTCGGCATCATGCTCACCCGCGTCGCCGACTCCGCCTCGCGCATCGACTCGGGCGGTCCGACGCTGCCGTCGATATGGACGGCCGGCGCCGTCCTGGCTTTCGCGATCAAGGGCGGCTGGCGGTGGGCGGCCTTCGCCTCCACGCTCGTCGCCGCGGCCAACCTCGTCGAGCGCGGCGCCCCGGCCCGCGACACCGTGCACAACGTCGTCCTCGTCTGGGTCGCCTCCATCGCCATCGGCTACGTCGTCGAGGTCGCCCGCGCCTCCGAGCGCACCCTCGCCCGCGCCCTGGAGATCGAGGCGACCACCCGCGAACGCGAGCGCCTCGCCCGGGACATCCACGACGGCGTGCTCCAGGTCCTCGCCATGGTGCAGCGGCGCGGCAGCGCGCTCGGCGGCGAGGCCGCGGAGCTCGGCCGGATGGCCGGTGAGCAGGAGGTGGCGCTGCGCACCCTGGTGTCGGGCGGTCTGGTGCCCGTCTCCCGGGTGTCGGAGGACGCCGCGCTCGGCGCGGTCGTACGCGCCGTCGACGAACCCGACGACGAGGGTCCCGCGGGTCCCGTCGACCTGCGCGCCCTGCTCGCGCGGTACACCACCGCGCGCGTGACCCTCTCCGAGCCCGGCGCCCCGGTGCCGCTCGACCCGCCCGTCGCGCTGGAACTGGCCGCTGCAGTCGGAGCCGCCCTGGACAATGTCCGCAAGCACGTGGGCCCCGACGCCCGCGCCTGGATCCTGGTCGAGGACGAGCCGGACGCGGTGATCGTGACGGTGCGCGACGACGGCCCCGGCATCCCGGAGGGGCGGCTCGCCCAGGCCGAGGGCGAGGGGCGGCTCGGGGTGGCGCTGTCGATCCGCGGCAGGCTGCGCGAGCTGGGCGGCGCGGCCGAGCTGATCTCGGTCCCGGGGCAGGGCACGGAAGTCGAGCTGAAGGTGCCGAAGGGCGTGCGGGGGAAGGCGAGGACGCGATGACGAAGGCGACGGTGCGGCGATGACGGGCGGGACGGCGGCGGAGCCGCGTTCGGGCGAGGCACCCATCAGGGTCATGGTGGTGGACGACCACCCCATGTGGCGCGACGCCGTGGCCCGGGACCTGGCGGCCGCCGGGTTCGACGTGGTCGCCACGGCGGGCGACGGCGAACAGGCCGTGCGCCGCGCCCTGGCGGCGGCGCCCGACGTACTCGTCCTCGATCTGAACCTGCCCGCCAAGCCCGGTGTCCAGGTCTGCAAGGAGCTGGTCGGCGCCGATCAGACCCTGCGCGTCCTGGTCCTGTCGGCCAGCGGAGAGCACGCCGACGTGCTGGAGGCGGTGAAGTCCGGCGCGACCGGCTATCTCCTGAAGTCGGCGTCCGCGGAGGAGCTGGCCGACGCGGTGCGCCGGACGGCTGTCGGTGATCCGGTGTTCACGCCGGGCCTCGCGGGCCTGGTCCTCGGCGAGTACCGCCGGCTGGCCTCGGAGCCCGCCACCGCCACGGGCGCCGGCGAGCCGAGGGTCCCGCAGCTGACCGACCGTGAGACCGAGGTGCTCCGCCTGGTCGCCAAGGGTCTGAGCTACAAGCAGATCGCCGAGCGTCTGGTCATCTCCCACCGCACCGTCCAGAACCATGTGCAGAACACCCTGGGCAAGCTCCAGCTGCACAACCGTGTCGAGCTGGTCCGCTACGCCATAGAGCGCGGACTGGACGAGGCCTGACCCGGGCAGCGGCCACCCTTCGGGTGATCTGCGTTGATCAACTGGCCGACAATTCACCGGAATAGACCATCCGCACCATGCCGAAGTGACCTGGATCACTATTAGCGTGAGTCCATCAGCCAACCATGGCGAAGGGACTTTCCATGCGGGTCGGAGTACTGACCGGAGGCGGCGACTGCCCCGGGCTCAACGCCGTCATCCGGGGCGTCGTCCGCAAGGGCGTGCAGGAGTACGGCTATGACTTCGTCGGTTACCGCGACGGCTGGCGGGGGCCGCTCGAAGGCGACACCGTACGGCTCGACATCCCCGCCGTGCGCGGGATCCTGCCGCGCGGCGGCACCATCCTCGGATCCTCGCGCACCAACCCCCTCAAGCACGAGAACGGTATCCGCCGGATCAAGGAGAACCTCGCCAAACAGGAGGTCGAGGCCCTCATCGCGATCGGCGGCGAGGACACCCTCGGCGTCGCCGCGCGACTCGGCGACGAGTACGGCATCCACGTCGTCGGCGTACCGAAGACCATCGACAACGACCTCTCCGCCACCGACTACACCTTCGGCTTCGACACGGCGGTCAACATCGCGACCGAGGCCATCGACCGCCTCCACACCACCGCCGAATCACATATGCGCGTCCTCGTCTGCGAGGTGATGGGCCGCCACGCGGGCTGGATCGCCATCCACTCGGGCCTGGCCGGCGGCGCGAACGTCATCCTCATCCCCGAGCAGCGCTTCGACGTCGAGCAGGTTTGCGCCTGGGTGACCTCGCGCTTCAAGGCGTCGTACGCGCCGATCGTGGTCGTCGCCGAGGGCGCCATGCCCAAGGACGGCGACATGGTCCTCAAGGACGGCACCCTGGACTCCTTCGGGCATGTCCGGCTCTCCGGGGTCGGCGAGTGGCTGGCCAAGGAGATCGAGCGGCGCACCGGCAAGGAGGCCCGCACCACGGTCCTCGGACACGTCCAGCGCGGCGGGACGCCCAGCGCCTTCGACCGCTGGCTCGCCACCCGCTTCGGCCTGCACGCCATCGAGGCCGTCCGCGACGGCGACTTCGGCAAGATGGTGGCCCTGCGCGGCACTGACATCGTCCGCGTTCCGATCGCGGAGGCCACCGCCAAGCTGAAGACGGTCGACCCGAAGCTCTACGAGGAGGTCGGAGTCTTCTTCGGCTGACGGCGGCGCCTGCGCGTCTCCGCGTCTCTGCACCTCCACGTCTCCGTGTCTTCGGGGTATGGGCCGTATATTCGGCCCATACCCCCAGAACGGGAGAAACCGGTGGAGATTCTGGCGTTCGGCGTCCAGTCCGACGAGAAGCCCCTGATCGAGAAGGCCTTCGCGGGACGCCACGAGGTCCGCTGCCTCGGTGTCTTCCTCACCGAGGACACCGCGCCCATCGCGGCCGGCTACGAGGTCGTCTCCACCAGCGTCAACTGCGGCCTGGGACACCGGGTTCTGCAGACCCTGGCGGCCGGCGGCACCCAGCTCGTCGCCCAGCGCTCCACCGGGTTCAACAACATCGACCTGGAGGTCGCCGAGCGCCTCGGCATGACGGTCGCCCGGGTCTCGTACTACTCGCCCTACTCGGTCGCCGAGTTCGCCTGGACCCTCGGCATGGCCGTCAACCGCCGTATCGTGCGCGCCGCCAACCGCACCCGCGACTTCGACTTCCGCCTCGACGGACTGATGGGCCGTGACATGCACGGCCGCACCGCGGGCGTCATCGGCACCGGGAAGATCGGCGAGGCCTTCACCCGGATCGCCCACGGTTTCGGCATGAACCTGCTCGGCTGGGACATCGCCGAGAACCCGGCCTGCGTCGGACTCGGCATGGAGTACGTCTCCAAGGAGCGCCTCCTCGCCGAGTCCGACCTGGTCACCCTGCACGTACCGCTGATGCCGGAGACCCAGCACCTCATCGACGCCGACGCCCTGCGCGCGATGAAGGACGACGCGATCCTGGTGAACTCCAGCCGCGGCGGCCTGATCGACAGCCAGGCCCTCGTCGCCCAGCTGCGCGAGGGCCGCTTCACTGGCGTCGGCCTCGACGTGTACGAGGCGGAGGCCGGACTGTTCTTCCTCGACAAGTCCCTCGAAACCGTCGAGGACGACACCCTGGCCCGCCTGGTCACCTTCCCGAACGTCCTGGTCACCTCGCACCAGGCGTACTACACCGGCGACGCCGTGGGCCAGATCGTCGACGCCACCGTCGGGAACGTCCTCGACTACACCGAGGGCCGCCGCTCGGAGAACGTGCTGGTGCCCCGCAGCTGACCCGTCAGCTCCCTTACGACCGCCGCGCCGTTCAGCGTCAGCACCGACTCCGGGTGGAACTGCACACCGGCGAACCCGGGACCGCGCAGCGCGTGCACCTCGCCGTTCGCGGCGCGGCTGACCTCGACGCCGTGCGCCGACAGCTCCACCAGCGCGTCGTCGTCGCAGCGCGCCGCGAAACTGTTGTAGAAACCGACCGTCTCCGGCTGCCCGAAGAGGTCGATGCGGGTCTGCGCGCCCTGGTACGGCACGTCCTTGCGGACGATGTCCAGCCCCAGTTCGGCCGCGATCAGCTCGTGCCCGAGGCAGACACCGAGGACGCCGTGCCGGTGCCCCCGGAGCACCTCGGCGGTCAGTGTCCGCAGGAAGCGCATCTTGGGGTCCGCCGGATCGGAGGGGTCGCCGGGACCGGGGCCGAGGACCACCGGCCCCTCGTGCGCGAGGACCGCCCCGCGCAGCCCCGGTTCGTCGTAGCGGCGCACCGTCACATCGAGTCCGGACGACCGCAGCAGATGCGCCAGCATGGCGGTGAAGGTGTCCTCGGCGTCCACGACCAGCGCGTGCCCGGCGAGCTCCCGGGACCGCTCCTGCATCCGCAGCCAGAACGGCGCCAGCGAGGCCCGCCGCCCGTCCAGCGACGCCCGCACCCGCGGATCGTCGCCCAGCCCCGTCCGGGCGCCGTCCGGGCGCGGACTGCCGGGCCGCACCCCCAGCGCCGCCAGCACACCCGCCGCCTTGGCATGGGTCTCGGCGACCTCGCCCGCCGGATCCGATCCCCGTACGAGGGTGGCGCCGACCGGCACCCGCAGCCGCCCGTCCGCGTCGATGTCGGCGGTCCGGATGAGGATCGGGGAGTCGAGCGTCTGCGCCCCGGGCCCTGCGTCCGGCCCGTCCCCCGGCTGCCGCCCGACCAGCGCCAGCGCCCCCGCGTAGTAGCCGCGCCCGCCGACCTCGTGGCGCTCGATGACCCGGCAGGCGTTCTGCACCGGCGAGCCGGTGACGGTCGCCGCGAACATCGTCTCCCGCAGCACCTCCCGCACGTCCAGCGAGGAGCGGCCCCGCAACTCGTACTCGGTGTGGGCGAGATGGGCCATCTCCTTGAGCCGCGGCCCGATCACCACCCCGCCCATGTCGCCGACCGTGCACATCATCTTGAGCTCCTCGTCGACGACCATCGAGAGCTCCTCGATCTCCTTGCCGTCGGAGAGGAACGCGAGCAGGTCCTCGGGCGTCGGGCCCCCGGCCGGGTAGCGGTAGGTCCCGCTGATCGGGTTCATCACGACCGTCCCGGCGGACATCCGGACATGCACCTCCGGGCTCGCCCCGACCAGCGTCCGCTCCCCGGTGTGCACGACGAACGTCCAGTACGCGCCCCGCTCGCCGACCAGCAGCCGGCGGAACAGCGCCAGCGCGTCGGCCCGTCCGAACCCCGGGATCCGGCCCTCGTACGTCCGCCGGATCACGAAGTTGGCGCCCTCGCCGCGCCCGATCTCCTCGCGCAGCACCCGTTCGACGATCCCGGAGTACTCCTCGTCGCCGACGTCGAAGCCGCCGCCCTCGACCCGGACCTCGTGCGCCGGCAGCTCGGCCAGCGCCTGTACGAGCGGCAGTTCGTGGCGCTCCTCGGGGACGAGCACCGAAAGCGGGGTCCCGTCGTCGCGTACGTCGAAACCGCGCTCCCGGATCTGCCGGAACGGGATCAGCGCGAGGCCCTCGTCGGGGATGTCGGCGAGGCGCTCCACCTCGCGCACCGGCCCCAGCAGCAGTTCCACCACATCGTGGTCGCGGCCCGGGGTGCGGCGGCGCAGCAGGGCGAAGGGGCGGGGATCGTCCAGCAGGTCGAGCAGATTCATCGGTGCGGTCCTTCTCTCGAATCGTGCATCTCGGAGAGGAACGGCCCGGGTCCGCAAACACCGAAGGCCGCCCCTCGGGCGGCCTTCGCGAAGTCGTGTCTACGCGCAGTCAGCGGGCCGCCGGATGAGCGGTCCACCACCAGTTCTGGTTCGAATGCGCGAACATGCGCCGCACATTACCCGACGTGAGGGGTGCGCAACAGCGTGAACCGTTCCCGCAGGGCGTTCCGACCGCCCGGTCACCGGCCATGGATGGCCAGACAGATCACCGGCCGCGGACGGCCGGACAGTCCGAACCCACCGTGGAAACGAGAGTCATGCACGCAGTCCGTTCGCCCCAGACCCGCCGGACCGGCACCCGCGCCCTGACCGTGCTCCTCGCGGCCGCCGCCCTCGCCGCCGGACCGCTCGGCCCCGCGAGCTCGGCCCCGCGCCCGAGCGACTCCGAGGACCTGACCCAGGTCGCCTACCGCGGTCACATCTTCACCGTCCCCTCCTCCTGGCGGATCGTGGACCTGAAGAAGCATCCCGACACCTGCGTCCGCTTCGACCGGCACGCCGTCTACCTCGGCACACCCGGCAGCGACCAGAACTGCCCGGCCAGGGCCAGCGGACGTACCGAGGCACTGCTCGTCGAGCCCGCTCCGGCCGCCGACCGGACCGTCACCGAGAACCCCACGGCCCGCACCTACCGGGCCACCGCCGACCGCATCGCCGTCACGGCCGCCTACGGCTACGACCGCACCCGTATCCAGGACGTCCTGCGCAGCGCCGGACTGCCCGTCGCCGCCGCACGGGCCGAGGGACCCGCGGAACGGCCGGCGGCGGCCCCGGTGCCGACGGACGCGACCTCGTACCGCGGCGAGGGGTTCGACGCCTGCACCGCCCCGAGCCAGTCGGCGATGGACGCCTGGCGCGACGACTCCCCGTACGGCGCCATCGGCGTCTACATCGGCGGCCTCAACCGTGCCTGCGCCCAGCAGCACCTCACCGCCGAATGGGTACGTACGCAGTACACGCACGGCTGGCGGTTCTTCCCGCTGTACGTCGGCCGGCAGCCCTCCGCCGACGGCGGCAGCTGCGGCGGCGGCTGCTCGGCGATCACCAGCCCGGTGCCGCAGGGCACCGCGGCGGCCGACGACGCGGTCAAGCAGGCCGCCGCGCTGGGCTTCGGAAAGGGCACGGTGATCTACGACGACCTGGAGCACTACGAGCCCGGCGGCAAGGTCACCGACCAGGTGCTCGCCTACCTCGACGCCTACACCGTGCGCCTGCACGCACTCGGCTACCGCTCCGGCGCGTACGGCAACACCTCGTCCCTGGTCTCCGACCTGATCGCCAACCGGGCGGACGTCACCCTGCCCGACGTGATCCACTTCGCCCGCTGGAACGGCGCGTCGAGCACGTCCGACTCCTCGATCCCCTCGACGCTGTGGGGCAAGCACCAGCGCGTCCACCAGTACGTGGGCGACACGACCGAGACCCACGGCGGTGTGAGGATCTCCATCGACCGCGACCGCCTCGACGTGGACTAGCGGTTCCCCCCTCCGGGCGGCGACGTGTCGTACCGCCGCCCGGAGAGGTGCCGATCGAGCGGGGTTCGTCTCAATTGATGAGCATGTGAATGGACGCCGGACACGACCCCGTAATGTTGTCGGGGTGACCGTGAACGCTAAGTCCAGCGCGAGCGCTGGCAACACCTGGCGAGACCTGCCCGCGGCGCAGCAGCCCGAGTACCCCGATGCCGAGGCTCTGCGCGATGTGATCGCGGACCTCGCGTCGTATCCGCCGCTCGTCTTCGCGGGCGAGTGCGACCAGCTGCGCGCCCGGTTGGCGTCCGTCGCCAAGGGAGAGGCGTTCCTTCTCCAGGGCGGCGACTGCGCCGAGGCCTTCGACGCCGTGTCGGCCGACCACATCCGCAACAAGCTCAAGACCCTGCTCCAGATGGGCGCCGTCCTCACGTACGCCGCCTCGGTGCCGGTGGTGAAGGTCGGCCGGATCGCCGGCCAGTACTCCAAGCCGCGCTCCAAGGGCACCGAGACCCGCGACGGCGTGACCCTGCCGACGTACCGGGGCGACTCGGTCAACGGCTTCGACTTCGACGAGAAGTCCCGGATCCCGGACCCCGAGCGCCTGAAGCGGATGTACAACGCGTCCGCCTCCACGCTCAACCTGGTGCGCGCCTTCACCACCGGCGGCTACGCCGACCTGCGCCAGGTGCACGCCTGGAACCAGGACTTCGTGAAGTCGTCCCCGTCCGGCCAGCGCTACGAGCAGCTCGCGCGTGAGATCGACAACGCGATGAACTTCATGCGGGCCTGCGGGACCGACCCGGAGGAGTTCAAGACCGTCGAGTTCTACGCCTCCCACGAGGCGCTGCTCCTGGACTACGAGTCGGCGCTGACCCGCGTCGACTCGCGCACCGGCCACCTGTACGACGTCTCGGGCCACATGGTGTGGATCGGCGAGCGCACCCGTCAGCTGGACGGCGCGCACATCGAGTTCGCGTCCAAGATCCGCAACCCGGTCGGGATCAAGCTGGGCCCGACGACGACGGCCGAGGAGGCGCTGCAGTACATCGAGCGCCTCGACCCGGACCGCGAGCCGGGCCGGCTGACCTTCATCGTGCGCATGGGCGCCGACAAGGTCCGCGACAAGCTGCCCGAGCTGGTCGAGAAGGTCACCGCCTCCGGCGCGACCGTGGCCTGGGTGACCGACCCGATGCACGGCAACACCTTCGAGGCGGCCTCGGGCCACAAGACCCGCCGCTTCGACGACGTGCTCGACGAGGTCAAGGGCTTCTTCGAGGTCCACAAGGGCCTCGGCACGCACCCGGGCGGCATCCATGTCGAGCTCACCGGTGACGATGTCACCGAGTGCGTGGGCGGCGGCGACGAGATCTTCGTCGACGACCTGCACCAGCGCTACGAGACGGCCTGCGACCCCCGTCTGAACCGCAGCCAGTCCCTTGACCTGGCGTTCCTCGTCGCCGAGATGTACCGCGACCAGTAGCAGATCAACAGGCGGGACGCCTGTTACCGGTACCTGAAGTGGGGCGCGGATCACATACGATCCGCGCCCCGCACCACTTTTGTGGTTCCTGTGTCACGGGTAAGGTTAGGTTAGCCTCACCGATCATCGGGACGGCACGACCCCACGATTCCGGCGGGAGGTGAACCGCGTGTACGTCTGCAGTTGCTTCGGGATCACCGAGCAGCAGGTGAAGAAGCACGCGGAGAACGGCGCCTGTACTCCTCGGCAGATAGCCTCGGCCTCCAAGGCGGGCACGGACTGCGGTTCGTGCGTACGCCGGATCCAGGCACTGCTGGGCAGGGGCTCCTGTCCGCGCCGCGAGCTGGCCGACCAGGGCATGCCGGTGCTCTCCGACGTCCTCGGAACCGTCGAGGCCGACCGCCGCGAGGCCGTCGGGTACGGGACCGCCGGGCGCGAGGCCGCCTAGCTCTCCGGCTGCTCGACGAGCTGCGCGATGTAGAGCGCCTCGCCGAGCTTCTCGACCAGTTCCAGCTGGGTGTCCAGGTAGTCGATGTGGTGTTCCTCGTCCTCGAGGATCGACTCGAAGATGTTCGCGGACGTGATGTCGCCCTTCGCCCGCATCACCTCGATCCCGCGCTTGAGGCGGTCGATCGCCTCGACCTCCACCTGCCGGTCGGCCTGGAACATCTCGGTGACGGTCTGCCCCACCCGGACATGGAAGAGCCGCTGGTAGTTCGGCAGTCCGTCCAGGAAGAGAATGCGGTCGGTGAGCACCTCCGCGTGCTTCATCTCGTCGAACGACTCGTGCCGGGTGTACTTCGCGAGCTTCGTCCAGCCGAAGTTCTCCTGCATCTTCGCGTGCAGGAAGTACTGGTTGATCGCGGTCAGCTCACCGGTCAGCTGCTCGTTGAGGAATTCGATGACCTCGGGGTCGCCCTGCATCGCAGAGGCTCCTTCCAAGCGGGGGACTGGGCAGATTGCGCCGAATCCTCGCACCGGCGCCCGAGAGCGTCCAGTAAGTGCATGCTTACTACGAGTTGCCCGATTCCGGCCTGCGCTGGTCACGGGCACTGTTCCGGGTCTGTCAGGATGGAGTCATGGGTCAGCCGGTGGAGCGCGAATCTGGAGAAACGGCACAGTCGGAGCTTCCGCCGGGACAGCGACTTCAGCGCGGCTGGCCGGTCACGCACTACGGACCCGTCCCCAAGTTCCGCCCCGAACGCTGGGAATTCAGGGTCTTCGGCGCCACCGCCGACGGCGGGAAGCAGTGCTGGACCCATGACGAGTTCACCGCCCTCCCGTACACCTCCGTCGTCGCCGATCTGCACTGCGTCACGAAGTTCAGCATGCTGGGGGCCGAATGGGGTGGGGTCCCCGCTCGTACGATCCTGGAGATAGCCCCGCCCGCGCCCACCGTCACCCACGTGATGGTCTGGGCCGAGTACGGCTTCAGCTCGAACCTGCGCCTCGCGGACTTCGCCTCCGAGCGCACCATCTTCGCCACCCACAAGGACGGCGAACTGCTGACGGCGGAACACGGCTTCCCGCTGCGCCTGGTGGTCCCGCACCTGTACGCGTGGAAGGGGCCCAAGTGGGTGCGCGGCGTCGAGTACATGACCGCCGACCGCCGCGGCTTCTGGGAGGAGCGCGGCTACCACAACGTCGGTGACCCCTGGCGCGAGCAGCGCTACTCCTACCAGGAGGAGCCCGGGGACGGCCCCGAGCTCTGAGTCCCGGCGTTCCCGCCCGGGTGTCCTGTCCCGGCGTTCCGCTCCGGGTGTGTCAGTGGTGGTACCGGTGGACCACCGCGTGCCCCTTGCCCCGGCCGATCAGCCGCTTGTTGACGGGCGTCGTCACCACGAAGGCCGCGGCGAGCGAGATCAGCAGCGAGCCCCAGAACAGCGGGTCCCCCAACTGCGCGTCCATCGCGGCTGGCCACAGGACGATGACGCCGTTGTCGATCAGCTCCATCACCGCGATGGACAGGGTGTCCGCGGCCAGCGCCACCCGGAAGGCGGTGCGGAGGTCGACACCCGCCTTCATCACCCCGCGCAGCGTGAGCGAGTAACCGAAGAAGAAGGCCAGCGCGATCGCCAGGACCGTCGTCGGCAGGTTTCCCCACCCGAACGCCGTGCCCGCCACCATGCCGAGCACCTCGCCGACGGCACAGCCGGTGAGGCAGTGCAGGGTGGCCAGGGCGGCCATGGACCAGGTGGCCTTGGCCGGCTCGTGCCGGCGGGTGTGAGCGTGTGCGGGTGCCTGGGGGTCCCCGTGGGTTTGAGGGTGTGCGGGTGCCTGCGGGTCCGCGTGGGGGTGAGGGTGTGCGGGTGCCTGCGGGTCCGCGTGGGGGTGAGCGTGTGCGGGTGCCTGCGGGTCGGCGTGGGTGTGTGTCTCGTGCTGCATGAGATCCCCCGGTGTCGAGTCACGGCTCCTTCGCACAGAAGGAACCGTATACCCCTATGGGGTATTCCCGAGTGTTGGCGGGACTATCCGTCGCGGAGCTTCTTCAGTCGCTCCACGTCCGCCGCGTGCCCCTCCTTCCCGCCGGGTGTCTCGATGATCAGCGGTACGCCCTCCGTGGCGGGATGCGTCATCAGGGCGCGGAACGGGTCCTCGCCTATGTGGCCGGAGCCGATGTTCTCGTGGCGGTCCTTGTGCGCGCCGACCACGTCCTTGGAGTCGTTGGCGTGGATCAGCTTGAGCCGCCCCTCGCCGACGGTGTCGACCAGCAGGTCGAGGGTCTGGTGCATACCGCTCGGCCCGGTCAGATCGTGGCCCGCCGCGAAGATGTGGCAGGTGTCGAGGCAGACGCCGAGCTTGGGGTGGGCGTCCAGGGCGTCGAAGTACGGTCCGAAGTCCCAGGTGCGGGAGCAGAGCGAGGAACCCTGGCCTGCCGTCGACTCCAGCAGGAGGAACGGGTCGTCGTCGTGGGTCAGTTCGTCCAGTAGCGGCAGCAGACGGTCGCGCACCTGCTTCAGCGCGACGGACCGCTCCCGGCCACCGGTGGCGCTCCCCGTGTGCACGACGACACCCAGGGCGCCGATCTCCCGCCCGCGCCGCAGCGAGTGCCGCAGCGACTCCACCGACTTCTCGACCGTCGCCTCGGTGTGCGAGCCGAAGTTGATCAGATACGGGGCGTGGACGTACGCGGGGATCGACCCGGCGGCGCAGGCGGCACGGAAGTCCTCGTCCTGCTTCGGGTTCCCGACGGGGGTCGCCCAGCCGCGCGGGTTGGCGACGAAGACCTGGACGGTCTCGGCCGCGAGGTCACGGGCGTAGGCCAGGCCGACGGAGGCGAGGCCGCCGGCCACGGGGACATGGCCGCCGACGGGGTTGCGGAGCTGCTTGCTGGTCACACCCGTCAGGGTGTCACGCGCCGCCGGGCGTCCCGCGGGCGGACCTCATGGGGGACCTCACGCGCGGGCTTCAGGGGTCTCGTGCACCTCACGGGCCGCTCGGGGGAGCGGCCCCCGAGCGGCTGCCCGGTCGGAGGCCGTGCGTCCGTGTCGTCCAGTCCGTGTCGTCCGGCGGATCCGCTCAGCGGATCTGGATCGTGATCGTCGAGCCCTTGGGCGCCGTGCCGCCGCCGTGCACCGACTGCTTCTTGACCGTGTCGCCGAACAGCCCGAGCAGGCCCCGGTCCTCGTCGACCTGGAACCCGGCATCCTCCAGCGCCTGCTTCGCGTCGCTCACGCTGTCGCCCACGACGTCGGGGACCTCGACCATCTGGGGGCCCTTGGAAACCGTCAGCGTCACGGTGTCGCCCGTCGCCGCCTCGTGGCCCGCGCCCGGCGTCTGCACGGCGACCTGGCCCTTGTCGAACTCCGACTCGACCCGCTCCGCGGCGATCCTCACCTTCAGGCCCGCGCCCTCCAGCTGGGCGGTCGCGTCCTCGACCGAAGAGCCGGTCACGTCGGGCAGCTTCACCCGGGCGCCCTTGCTCACGACGATCGCGATCGCCGAGCCCGAGTGCCGCGGGGTACCCGCGCCGGGAACCGTACCGATCACGAAGCCCTTGGTCACGTCCTCGCTGAACTCACGCGTGACCATGCCCGCGGCGAGCCCGTCGCCCTTGAGCACCTCTCTCGCCTTGAACAGGGCGAGGCCGTTCAGGTCGGGCACCTTCACCGTCTGGGGGCCGTCGGAGACGGTCAGCGTCACGGAGTCGTTGTCGCGGATCCGCTCGCCGACACCGGGGTCGGTGCTGATGACCGTGCCGCGCTTCACCGTGTCGCTGTAGGCGTGCTTGACCTGCTTGACGTCGAGCCCGGATTCCCGGAGCTGGGACCTGGCCTGTTGCTCCGTCTTCGCCAGGACCGGCGGGACCTTGGTGAACTGGCCCGAGTTGATGTACCAGACACCGCCCCCGAGGCCGAGCACCAGCACGATCGCGGCGACGACCATCAGCATCCCGCGCCGCGGACGCGTCCCCGGAGACTGCGGCGGCATGGCCGGCGCGGCACCGAAGGGGCTGCTCTGCTCGAACCTGCTGGTCCGGTGCAGGGCGTCGTCGTCGTTCACGGGCAGCGGACGGGGTACGGACAGCGAGCGCGGGATCACGCTCGTACGGTCGTCGGCGTTGTCGTGGCCCACCGACAGGGCACCGGGCGGCACCGCGTCGAGCTGCTCGGCGGTGAGGCCGGCGCGCGCTTCGAGGACCTGGCCGAGCAGCGCCACGGCGTCGGCCGGGCGGACCTCGGGATTGCGTGCGGTCGCCGCGGTGACCAGCTCGTCCAGTGAGTACGCCATGCCCGGCACGACGGCCGACGGTGGTGGCACGTCGGCGTGAAGGTGCTGGTAGAGGACCTGTGCGGGGGAGTCCGCGGTGTACGGCTTGGCGCCGGTGAGCATCTCGTAGAGGACGACTCCGCAGGCGTAGACGTCGACCCGGGTGTCGGAGGTGCCGTGCTCGATCTGCTCGGGGGCGAGGTACGACACGGTGCCGAGGACGGCGCCCGTCGTGCTGGTCACCGTGTCCACGGCGCGGACGAGGCCGAAGTCCGCGACCTTGACCCGGCCGTCGTCCCCGATCAGGACGTTCTCCGGCTTCATGTCGCGGTGCACGAAGCCGGCGCGGTGCGCGGCACCGAGCGCGGCGAGCACCGGCTCCAGGATGTCGAGAGCGGCCCGGGGCTGCAGGGCGCCGCGCTCGCGCAGCACGTCCCGCAGGGTGCACCCTGCGATGTACTCCATGGCCAGATAGACGTACGACCCGTCCGCACCCTGGTCGAAGACCTGCACCACGTTGGGGTGCGCCAGCCGTGCCACCGACTTGGCCTCGCGGATGAACCGCTCGACGAAGGAACCGTCGGCGGCCAGCGTCGGGTGCATCACCTTGAGGGCGAGCACGCGGTCGAGGCGGGTGTCCAGGGCCCTGTAGACCGTGGCCATCCCGCCCACCGCGATCCGTGCGTCGACGCGGTAACGGCCGTCGAGCACGTGTCCGACAAGGGGGTCCTGAAGGGTCGTATCCACGCAGGTGAGTCTACGAGCCGCCACCGTCACGACGCCCCGTTCGGCGGATACCGGGGCCCGACTGCAGCCGAGCTGTGACGCACATCGCACGCACGAAGGTCCGTTCATCGCGCAGATGTCCGATCAGGTCCCGTTCGCCACCGCAAGGCCACAACGCGACAACCTGCGCCGTCACGGAACCCGTCCACGACCGGCCGCCGCGTTCACCACCGCGCGGTCCGCGCATGACACCAGACGCACGTCGCAAGGGGCGCACTCGGGAGCGCGCGGACACCACGCACCCGCGGCGCCCGCCCCCGCGGGGGGCCCGCCGCGCCCGTCCGGCCGGAAACCGACGTTCCGGCGGTACGTCGGCAGCTGATCAGAACGCCGGGCGTTCCGGGTCCAGCGCCGCCGTGCCCTCCACGGGAGAGGACGCGTGGGCGAAGTGCCGCCGGGGGATGCGCCCCGCCCGCCGCGCCAGGCGCCCCGCCTCCACGGCGTGCCGCATGGCCTCCGCCATCAGCACGGGCTCCTGCGCCCGCGTCACCGCCGAGGCGAGCATGACCCCCGCACACCCCAGCTCCATCGCGAGCGCCGCGTCCGACGCCGTACCCGCCCCCGCGTCCAGGATCACCGGCACGCGCGCGTGCTCGACGATCAGCTGGAAGTTGTGCGGGTTGCGGATCCCGAGCCCGGACCCGATGGGTGAGCCGAGCGGCATGATCGCCGCGCAGCCGACATCCTCCAGCTTGCGCGCCAGCACCGGGTCGTCGTTCGTGTACGGCAGCACGGTGAAGCCGTCGTCGACCAGCGTCTCCGCCGCGTCGAGCAGTTCGATCGGGTCGGGCAGGAGGGTGCGCTCGTCGGCGATGACCTCCAGTTTGACCAGGTCGGTGCCCAGCGCCTCGCGCGCCAGCCGGGCGGTCAGCACGGCCTCACCGGCGGTGTAGCAGCCGGCCGTGTTCGGCAGGACGCGGATGCCCAGCCGGTCGAGCACCGACAGGACCGAGCCGTGCACGGACGCGTCCACGCGCCGCATCGCGACCGTCGTCAGCTCCGTGCCGGACGCCACCAGGGAGCGCTCCAGCACGTCGAGGCTGGGCGCACCGCCCGTCCCCATGATCAGCCGGGAAGCGTAGGCCGTACCACCGAGGACGAAGGGATCGTCGGCCATGGGTCAGCCTCCTTGGACGGCGGTGAGGACTTCCACGCGGTCGCCCTCGGTGAGGGAGGTGGACGACCACTGCGCGCGCGGGACGACGGTTTCGTTCAGGGCGGCGGCCACTCCGGCCGGTGCCGGGGTGAGCGTCGCGACGAGCGCGTCGAGAGCGGTTCCCGCGGCGATCCGCTGCCGCTCCCCGTTGACGACGATGTTCATGCGGGCTGCTCCGTGAGGGCGGTGGCGCCGAAGCGCAGGGGCGTGAAGGGGCGGGCTTCGGCGGGGAGTTCGCCGGTGGCGAGGGCATGGGCCATCGCGTCGCCGGTGACGGGTGTCAGGAGCACGCCGTTGCGGAAGTGCCCGGTGGCCAGCAGCAGTCCGTCCAGTGCCGTCGGACCGAGCAGCGGCGCGTTGTCGGGGGAGCCGGGGCGCAGCCCGGCACGGGTCTCGGTGAGCGGCAGCTCGGTGATCCCGGGGACCAGCTCGTGGGCGTCGCGCAGCAGCTCGTAGACGCCGCCCGCCGTCACGGTGGTGTCCCAGCCCAGCTCCTCGCTGGTCGCGCCGACCACGAGCTCGCCGTTCCGGCGCGGCACGAGGTAGACGTGACTGCCGCGCACCACGGCCCGCACGGTGCGGTTGAGGAAGGGCGCGTACCGCTGGGGCACGGTCAATCGCAGCACCTGCCCCTTGACCGGGCGCACCGGCGGCCGGGCGTCGTCGGGGACGCCCGCCAGCCGCCCGCTGAGGCTGCCGCCGGCGAGCACCACCTGGCCCGCGGTGAGTTCGGTGCCGTCCGTGGTGACCACTCCCGCGGCCCGGTCCCCCGCGAGCGCCAGGCGCTCCGCCCAGGTCCGGTGCAGGACCACTCCGGCCCGCTCGCACGCCGTGACCAGGGCTGCCGCGAGGCGCCGCGGGTCGATCTGGTGGTCACCGTCGACCCGAAGACCCCCGCGCACGCCCGGTGCGAGCATCGGCTCCAGGCGGCGGCACTCACGACCGCTCAGCCACTCCGACTCCAGCCCCGACCGGACCTGCAGAGCGTGCAGTTCCCGCAGGTGGGCGCGGTCGTCGGCGTCCAGCGCGACGGCCAGCGTGCCGCACCGGCGGTATCCGAGATCCTGGCCGGTCGCCTCGGTCAGTTCGGCGGCGAAGTCCGGATAGCGGCGCGCGGAGGCGAGGTTGAGACCCAGCAGGGTCTCCTCGCCGAAGTGCAGTTCCGTGACGGCGGCGAGCATTCCGGCCGCGACCTGGGCGGCCCCGCCCCCCGGCTCCGGGTCCACGAGCGCGGTGGTGAACCCGCGTTGCGCGGCCCGCCAGGCCGTCACCAGACCGATGATTCCGCCCCCGATGACGAGGACGTCTGACGAACGCGTGGGCGACATGGGCGTCCAGCCCCTCCCTTCGCCGGCATGACCCGGATCAGGTTCGTACGGTCGGAGGCCGCCCCAGCCTCCCTCTCAGCCCGGTGCGTCCGGGCTCCCGCGAGTGCTTTACGTTGGCCACCCTAGCCCGCCCCGCTCCGTCTCAGTAAGGGAGCCTCCGCCCATGGCACGACCGCTCGACGGCCTCGTCCTCGCCCCCGTCGCCGACCAGGCGCCGGGCCAGGTCGGCACCCGCACCCGGTTCGCCTACCACGAGCGGGACGGCACGGTCTGGGCCGACTACGCGGGCGGCGACATCGTCCGCGGGCACCTCGTGGGCACCCGTGAGGGCGACCGCCTCGACTTCCGGTACGTACAGCTCAAGCGCGACGGGACCACCGCCTCGGGCCACTGCGTGTCCCTCGTCGTGGAACTGCCCGACGGACGCGTGCGGCTGGAGGAGACCTGGACGTGGGAGTCGCGGAAGGGCGCGGGGACGAGCGTGGTGGAAGAGCTGCGCGAGACGAGCCGTGTGGAACAGGTCACCGAGCACGTCCGCTGACTGACGAACGGTCAGGTGTCTATGGTGATCAGGTGAGTGAGCAGACGCAGGCACGGTCTCAGTCGCAGGGGCCCACGGCACGGCGGGTCGTCGTGGTGGGCGCGGGCATGGCCGGGGTGCAGACCGCGGTCGCCCTGCGCGAGCAGGGTTTCAGGGGCACCGTCACGCTGATCGGCGCTGAGCCGCATCAGCCGTACGACCGGCCGCCGCTGTCCAAGGCCGTCCTGCTGGGCAAGGCCGAGGGCTCCGCCTTCGACATCGACTTCGAGGCACTGGACATCGACCTGTGGCTCGGCCGCGAGGCGCTCGGCGTGCGCCCCGGCGACCACGAACTGGACACGGCCGCGGGGCCCGTCCCGTACGACGTCCTGGTCGTCGCCACCGGCGCCGAACCGATCCAGCTGCCCGGCGCCGAAGGCGTGCCCGGAGTGCATCTGCTGCGCACCCTGGACGACGCCGACCGGCTGCGTCCCGTTCTCACCCGGCAGCACGACATCGTGGTGGTCGGCGCGGGCTGGATCGGCGCCGAGTTCGCCACGGCCGCCCGCGAGGCGGGCTGCGCGGTCACCGTCGTCGAGGCCGCCGACCGGCCGCTCGCCGGCGCCCTGCCCGCCGAGGTGGCCGCCCCGATGGCCGCCTGGTACGCGGACAGCGGGGCCACGCTGCGCACCCACGCGCGCGTGCAGCGCATCGAGCCGGGCGCGGTGATCCTGGACGACGGCTCCCGGGTGCCCGCGGGCGCCGTCGTGGTCGGGATCGGGGCGCGGCCCGCGACCGCCTGGATCGCCGGCTCCGGCATCGAACTCGGCGCCCACCGCGAGATCGTCGCCGACGACCACCTGCGCACCTCCCTGCCGGACGTCTACGCGGTCGGCGACTGCGCCTCCTTCCCGTCGGGACGCTACGAGGACCGGCTCCTCGTCCACCACTGGGACAACGCCCTCCAGGGCCCCCGCACGGTCGCCCTGAACATCGTCGGAGAGGCGCCCGCCGCCTACGACCCCGTGCCGTACTTCTGGTCCGAGCAGTTCGGCCGCTTCGTGCAGTACGTCGGCCACCACGCGCCCGACGACACCCTGGCGTGGCGCGGCGACCCCTCGGGTGCCTCCTGGTCGGTGTGCTGGCTCCGCGAGACCCGTCTGGTCGCCCTCCTGGCGGTGGGCCGCCCGAGGGATCTCGCCCAGGGCCGCCGGCTCATCGAGGCGGGCGCCCTCATGGATCCGGAGCTGCTCGCGGACCCGTCGAGGCCGCTGAAGGGCGCCACGGCCTGATCCGTCACCCCAGGTCGGACGCCCTTGGCTTCCGACTGTCGGTCCGGGATGGCAGGCTTGTCCCGTGACCGAGATTGACGCAAAGATCGATGCTCTCGTCCCCGCCTGGCTCACCCTCCCCGATATTGCCGAACAGTTCGGCATCGAGGTGACGCGCGTCCGGCAGCTGGTCAAGGACGGCCAGCTGATCGCCGTACGCCGTGGTGAGAACCGCGCGCTGCACGTCCCCGCCGACTTCATCGACGCGGACGAGCAGAAGGTCGTCAAGGGCCTGGCCGGCACCCTGACGCTCCTGAGGGACGACGGCTTCTCCGACGAAGAGGCCCTCGAGTGGCTCTTCACCCCCGACCCGAGCCTGCCCGGCACCCCCGCGCAGGCTCTGAGCGAGAATCGCGGCACGGAGGTGAAGCGCCGCGCCCAGGCGCTCGCCGTCTGACCTGAACGCGACCGTCCGGCACGGGGAGCGCGGCGGCGGGACCATCCCGGCCGCCGCACTCCCCGCGCACCGACCAACGGGGGATCCACGAATGCCCGAGAACGCCGCCACGACCAGACAGGGCCGGCTCGCCGACGCCCGCGTCTACCTGTGCACGGACGCCCGCAGGCGGCAGGGCGACCTCGCCGGGTTCCTCGACGCGGTCCTGGCGGGCGGCGTCGACATCGTGCAGCTGCGCGACAAGGGCATGGAGGCGGGGGAGGAACTGGAACACCTCCGGGTCTTCGCGGACGCCTGCGCCCGGCACGGCAAGCTCCTCGCGGTCAACGACCGGGCGGACGTGGCGCACGCCGTCCGCGCCGACGTACTGCACCTGGGCCAGGGGGACCTCCCGGTTCCCGCGGCCCGCGCGATCCTCGGTGACGAGGTGCTCATCGGCCGTTCCACGCACGCCGCGAACGAGGCCGCGGCCGCCGCGGTCCAGGAGGGCGTGGACTACTTCTGCACCGGCCCATGCTGGCCCACCCCCACCAAGCCCGGCCGGCACGCACCCGGTCTGGACCTGGTCCGCGCCACGGCCGCGCTCGGCACGGACCGCCCCTGGTTCGCGATCGGCGGCATCGACCTCGGCCGGCTCGACGAGGTGCTCGAAGCGGGCGCCCGCCGCGTCGTCGTCGTACGGGCGATCACCGAGGCGGACGACCCGGGCGCGGCGGCGGCGGAGTTCGCGAAGCGGCTGCGCGGGGCGTAGACGCGGCGGCCGCCCGCACGGAGCCTCGCGGCAGGGCCGCTGCCCAAGGCTGTCCAGGGGTGCCCGTGCGTGTCCGCGCGTGTCCGAGGGGTGGACAAGAAATCGACAGATCGGACAAATGCCAGCGGTTCGGTTGGGGGGCCGACGCCCTCTGGCTAACCTGCGAGTATGGCCCTCGGATCTGCTTCCACCAGGACTGATCGCGCACGCACCGTGCGCGACATGCTCGCGACCGGCAAACAGACCTTTTCCTTCGAGTTCTCGGCGCCGAAGACCCCCAAGGGCGAGCGGAACCTGTGGAACGCCCTGCGGCGGGTCGAGGCCGTGGCGCCCGACTTCGTCTCCGTGACCTACGGAGCCGGTGGCTCCACGCGGGCCGGCACGGTCAAGGAGACCGAGCAGATCGTCCTCGACACGACCCTCACCCCGGTAGCGCACCTCACCGCGGTCAACCACTCCATCGCGGAACTGCGCAACATCATCGGGCAGTACGCGGACGCCGGCATCCGCAACATGCTCGCCGTGCGCGGGGACCCGCCCGGCGACCCCATGGGCGAGTGGGTCCCCCACCCCAAGGGTCTGACCTACGCGGCCGAACTCGTGCGTCTCATCAAGGAATCCGGCGATTTCTGCGTCGGGGTCGCGGCCTTCCCGGAGATGCACCCCCGGTCCGCCGCGTGGGACCTGGACGTCTCCCACTTCGTCGACAAGTGCCGCGCCGGCGCCGACTACGCGATCACGCAGATGTTCTTCCAGCCGGAGTCCTACCTCCGCCTGCGTGACCGCGTCGACGCGGCGGGCTGCGCGACGCCGGTCATCCCGGAAGTCATGCCAGTGACAAGTGTGAAGATGTTGGAACGGCTGCCCAAACTCTCGAACGCTTCGTTCCCGGACGTCCTGAAAGAGCGGATCCTCACAGTCGAAGACGATCCGGCGGCTGTACGCTCCATTGGGATCGAGTTCGCGACGGAGTTCTGTGCGAGGCTGCTGGCCGAGGGAGTCCCCGGACTGCACTTCATCACGCTGAACAACTCCACGGCGACGCTGGAAATCTACGAGAATCTGGGCCTGCACCACCCGCAGCAGGCCTAGACCGGTCGCACCCACGTACGACACACTGCGTAGCGGCCACTGGGAGAGGGGCGTACATGGGCTTGACGGTCCTCTATCTGGCATTCGGCATTGTCGCGTTGTGGCTGCTCGGCGAGGTGCTGTTGCAGTACAAGGCGCGGCTGCGCTTCCGGCTGCTCGCGTTCGTCGGCTTCCTCGGTGTGGTCCTCGGCGTCCTGATGCACTCGATTCCGGTCATCGGCCTGGGCGCGGCCGCCTTCACGGTCGGCCAGACGTACGTGACGCTTTCGTTCCGCCAGGGCTTCGCGCAGGGCTGGGCCATCAACGGCCCCT
The DNA here is from genome assembly GCF_042888885.1 of Streptomyces sp. NPDC002742. Classification (NCBI taxonomy): domain Bacteria; kingdom Bacillati; phylum Actinomycetota; class Actinomycetes; order Kitasatosporales; family Streptomycetaceae; genus Streptomyces; species Streptomyces sp. NPDC002742. The sequence goes on along the minus strand of NZ_JBIAQF010000008.1, from coordinate 305,943 downwards.
CCGTGCCGGCCAAGCTCAGCAAGCGCCGCCGCGGCGAGCCGGAGGACCCGGAGAGCGGCGACCCGGCGCTCGAGGGCGCGGACCTCGACGAGGTCGAGGAGGCGGCCTACCGGCGCGAGGACCAGTACGCCGCCGCCGAGGACGACGTGTTCACACCCGCCCCGTCCGACCGGTTCATGCCCCCGGAGCCGGCCGAGCCCACGGCCGCCGAGTCCACCTCGGTGTACGAACCGCAGCCCCTGCCCGAGGACACCGGCTCCTACGGTGTCTACAACGCCGCCGGCTACGCCGCCACCGACCAGTCCTACGCCGGCGCGTCCCCGTCCCAGGACCAGCAGGCCTACGCCACGGCCCAGGACCAGCAGGCCTACGCGGCGGGCGACCAGGGCCAGCAGGCCTACGCGTACGACGGCTACACGGGTTACGACCAGCAACAGCAACAGCAGCAGTACGGCTACGACAACAGCCAGCAGCAGTACGCCGCCTACTCGGACCCGTACATCGGCCAGCAGAGCTACACGGGCGCCTCGTACGACAACACCGCCTACAACGGTGGCGACCAGCAGTACCAGCAGCAACAGCAGAACTACGGCCAGGACCAGTACGCCACCGGCACGTACGGCGGCGAGACCCCGGCCGGCGGCGTCTGGGTGCCGCAGCAGCGCACCGACGAGTACGGCGCCGAACTCCCGCCCGAGCAGCAGCAGTACCCGTACCAGGGCAACGGTCAGGGCAACAACGGCAACGCCGGGTTCGACGAGCAGTACCGCTACTGACCGACCGGACAGCGGCTGAGGGTCTCCCCGCACCGCTGCCCCGTACCCGGAGTCACGGCCGCCGTACCGCTGCCCGTCGTACCGGAGCCTCAGCCGCCACCGGAGCGTCGCGCCCTGCCGCCTGGCCGTGTCCCGGCCCGCCGTTCCCGCCCGCCGGACCGTTCACCGCGAGCCCTGGAACTCCGGTCCTTCCACGATCAGCCCGGCCACCAGCGCGCCCGACATGCCCGCGTGCGGCAGACCGCCGCCGGGGTGCGCCCAGCCCCCGGCCGCGAAGAGCCCGGGGATCCGCGTGCTGTTCGAAGGGTGCAGCAGACGGCCGTCCGCCGCCGCGAGCGCCGGGGCGGGGACCGCGCCGCCCTCCGCACCCGTCGCCGCCGCGATGTCGGCCGGGGTACGGACCTCGTGCCAAAGGAGCCGGTCGCGCAGACCCGGCAGGGAGCGCTCGGCGGCGACGAGGACCCGCTCCACGTCCGCCTCGGACACCTGAGCGCCCGACGGCACCGTGACGGTCAGTACGACCGCCTCGTGCTCCGCGTCCGGGACCAGCGCCGGGTCGTCGGGGCGTGACACCACGACGGTGGGCGCCGCGGGCACCCCGGGACGCTCGCCGAAGAGCCGGTCCAGCTCGCCGTCGCGGTCGACGGTGTGGACCACCGTCCGATGCGCCGCCCCGCCGGGCCGTCCGCCGCGCAGCGCGAGCAGCACGGTCAGCCGGCTGGACGCCCCGGGCTGCGGCGGGACCTCGTCACCGCTCCGGAGCGCCGCTCCGGGAAGGAGGGCGCCCAGGACGCCCGGCGCCACGCCCGCGACCACGAAGTCCGCCTCCGCGAACGTGCCGCCCCCCGGTCCGCGGGTCCCGGGGGTGCCCTCGGGGACGGGGGACTCGGAGCCGCCCCCGGAGAGCTCCACACCGACGACCCGGCCGTCCTTCTCGACGATCCGCTCGACGGAGGTGGTGAAACGGAACTCGACCCCGCGCTCCAGGCACCGCTCGTACACGGCGCGCGCCAGCTCCCGGATGCCGCCGCGCACGTACCAGGTGCCGAAGGCGTGCTCCATGTACGGCAGTACGGCGGCGCTCGCCGGGGTGACGCGGGGGTCCAGCCCGTACACCAGGGCGTGGCTCTCCAGGAGAGCCGTCAGACGCGCGTCGCGCAGCTCCCAGGCGCCGACCTCGGCCAGGGTGCCGGCGCGCCGGGTGCGCAGCAGCTTCTTGTGCGGCACCGAGGGATACGGTTCGCGATCGGCCAGCACCGCCCAGTTGGGCCACAGCGGCTCTTCCAGGAGCGGTCTGCGCGCGCGGTCCCAGGCCTCGCGGGCCCGCACCAGGAAGTCGCCCCAGCGTGCTCCCGCGTCTCCGCCGAGCGCCTCGTCCAGCGCGGTGACCACGCCCGCCCGCGATGCGTTCGGCAGGGACACCCGCGTGCCGTCGGCGAAGACGTGCTCGGTGGACGGGTCGACCTGCACCAGCTCGACGCACTCCTCCAGGGGCCGCTTTCCCGTCTTGACGAACAGGTCGCGAAAGACCGCGGGCACCGGCAGCAGCCCCGGGCCCGTGTCGAAGGCGAAGCCGTCCCGCTCGAAGCGGCGCACCGCGCCGCCGTACGTCTCCGTCCGCTCGTACACCACCACCCGGTGGCCCGCGACGGCCAGCCGGGCGGCGGCCGCCATCGCGCCCATCCCGGCGCCGATCACCGCAATCCGTCCCATGCCGGCGACTTTATCGGCCCCCACCGACAGTCCCGTCCCGCGGGCCCGGCGGGGTGGTTCCGGCTCGGCCGCGTCGCGGCTCCGCCCGCCGCCCGGCCCTTCCGCGGCGGCCCGTCGCGGTCAGTCGCGGTCAGTCGGGGTCCGCCCACGGCGCCCGGCCCGGCGGCTGCCCCGCCGCCGACGCGGTCCGCCGCTCCTCCCGGCGCCGTGCCCGGCGGCGCAGGAACCGTCTGATCCGCGAGACGAGGAAGCAGAGCACCACGAGTCCGCCGAACAGCAGGACACCGACGATGACCGCGGCGGCCACGGGATGGAACATCGCGAGGGTGAGGAGACCCGCGACCCCGAGATCCTCGGCGGTGCTCATCACGAAGTTGCTGAACGGCTCCGGCGAGGTGTTGATCGCCATCCGTGTCCCCGCCTTGACCGTGTGGCTCGCCAGCGCCGTCGAACCGCCGACCAGGGCCGCCGCCAGATCCGAGACCGAGCCGCTCTGTCCGGCGAGCAGTGCCCCGACCCACGCCCCCGCCGCCGGCCGGATCACGGTGTGCGCGGCGTCCCACACCGAATCGACGTACGGGATCTTGTCGGCGACGGCCTCGCAGAGGAAGAGGACACCGACTGTGACCAGGATCTCAGGGCGTTGCAGGGACTCCGGGACGTCGTCGCTCAGCCCGGTCGCGCCGAAGAGGCCGAGGAGCAGCACCACCGCGTAGGCGTTGATGCCGCTGGCCCAGCCGCTGGTGAAGACCAGGGGGAGTACGGACACGGAGGCGATCGTAACCAGTGGGCGGCGGGGCGTCCTGGGTCTGAGCGCGTATGCCTGAGTATCCGTACCTACAGGGTGAGATGAGTAGGCGCACGGATGGGTCCGACCTGCGCGAACGAGAGAGTGGAGACACGGAAAGGGGCGCGGCTCCGGCACCGCCGACACGGGGCGGCGGAACGGAACTCGCGCCCTTGGCCGCTCCTTCCGCCGACCCGCTCGGCGGGAGCGAGACACGGGGGAACCCGGGGGACGACCGAACGGGGGCCCAACGGGGGGTACGGGGGTACTGGGGTACGGGGGAGCACGACGAAGCGCCGGTACGGACGGCCCGCGGGGGACGCGGCCGTCCGTACCGGCGCTTTCGTGTGCGCGGCGCGCGGCGCGCACACGCGGTGCTTCGGAGCGACGCGTGTCGCTTCCCGTCCGGCGTCGGCGGACACGGCGAGTGGCCCGCGGAGCTCGGCTTCGCCGGACCGGCGCCCGGGCAGGCGGACGAGGGCCGGCGAGCGGGTGGTTCTCGGGCGCGGGCCCTCGTCCGGTGGGACCCCCGGCTCAGCGGCGGCCGCTCACGCGACCCTGGAGGAGCCGGGACAGCGCCGCGTGGACGTCGTCCAGGGAGCGCTCCGGCTGGAAGGCCTGCCAGTCCAGGGCGGCCACCAGGACCATCCCGACCAGTGCCGCCGCCGTCAGCGGAATGTCGATCTCGTCGCTGAGCTCACCGCCCGCCACCGCGTCGCGCAGAACGCCCTCGACGACCGCCACCGCCTGCTGCCGTACCACCATGAGGGTGGACTGCCAGGCCCGGTTGGTGCGCCACAGCTCCGCCACGTACAGCTGGGTGAACGCCGGATAGCGGTTGATGAAGACGAGCCCGGCCCGGATCATCGCGTCCAGCGCGTCGACCCTGCTGCCGCCGTCCCGGTCGGTCTTCTCCGCCGCCTCCCGCAGCGAGGCGGTCAGGAGCCCCACGCCGTGCCGCAGCAACTCTTCGAAGAGGACCGATTTGCTCGCGAAGTTGTAGTAGACCGTGCCCTTCGCGACCCCGGCCCGCTCGGCGATCTCGTCCACCGTGGTGGCGGAGAAACCCTGTTCGGCGATCAGGGTGACGGCCGCCTCGTAGAGCTTCTGCCGGGTCGCCTCGCGGCGGCCGCCGCCGCCCGCCGTGGTGCTGCTGCTTTCCATGGCTCCGATTGTCACAGGAGCATCCGCGCGCGCGGTCACAGGCTCAGCTCCGGATGCAGCCGGTCGAGGGTCCACACCTGCTTGCGGCGTGCCGTCAGGGCGGTGAGCGCGAGGGCGCCCACGGTGAAGGCCGTCAGTACGACGCACGCCGTCCGTACCGGCTCCAGGCCGCCGCCGGTGATGAGCCTGCGGAGGGCCTCGACGACGTAACTCATCGGCAGGAAGGGGTGGATCGCGTTGAAGAAGGCCGGACTGGTCTGGACGGGGTAGGTGCCGCCCGCCGACGTCAGCTGGAGCATGAGGAAGGCCAGGACGAGGATCCGGCCCGCCGCTCCGAAGCGCGCGTTCAGCCACTGCACGATCGCCGCGAAGCAGCCCGTCACCAGGAACAGGAAGCCGACCGTTCCGGCCGCCCGTACCATCTGGAGGCCGATCGCCCAGTGCAGCACCGCCATCAGGGCGGCCGTCTGGAGCACGCCGACGGCGGCCACCGGCAGCCAGCCCGCCAGCGCGATGCGCCAGGCCGAGGCGCCCGCCGCGAGCGCGCGCCGGTTCAGCGGCTGGATCAGCATGTACGCCACCATCGCGCCGACCCACAGGGACAGCGGAATGAAGTACGGGGCGAATCCCGTGCCGTAGTTGGGCGCCTTGTGCAGGTCCCTGGAGGCCATCTGCACCGGGTCGGCCATGACCTGGGTGCGCAGGTCGCGGTCGGGCTTGTCGTAGTCGGGGATCCGCCCGGCGCCGTCGTGCAGTCCGCCCGCCAGCTTCCCGGAACCGCCGACGAGCTTGTACAGGCCTCCGTCGAGATCGCTCGCGCCGGTCCTCAGCCGGCCGACGCCCTTGTCGAGGTCCGCCGCGCCGGTCCTGACGGTGCCGATACCGGAGTGCAGCCGCCGCGCGCCCTTGGCGACCGCGGAGGCCCCGTCGTTCAACTTGTTGATCTTGGAGACTGCGTCGTCGAGGTCCTCGGAGAGATGCGGCGAGCGATCGGCGAGGGCCTGTGCCTGCTTCTCCAGTGTCGCCAGGCTCTTGTCCAGCCTGTCGAGATCGCCGTCCTGGTCGTCGATCAGCGCGTTCACGTCGTCGGTGACCTTGACGACGTCCGCGGCCGCCTCAGCGGCCTTCGCCAGCTCGGGACACGCCGCGTCGGGAACCGGCAGGGTCTCGCACCGTGCCCGGTGGACGGCGTTCAGCGCGTCGGACGCGGTGCGCGCGCCCTTGGCCGCGGCCGGAGCCGTCTTCACCAGGGTGTCGAGGTTGTGGCGGATACCCGCGGCCGAGTCGGCGACCAGCCGGGCGGTGTCGCCGATCGACTTCTCGTTGTCCTTCAGGAACGGGCCCACCTTGTCCGCGACCCCGTTGACCTTGCCGGCCAGCGCCCGGGTGCCGTCCGCGACCTGGCGTGAACCGTCCTCCAGGTCGCCCGCGCCCGTGTTGAGCTTCCGCAGGCCTCCGGAGAGCCTTCCGCTGCCCTTCTTGGCCTCCTCCAGACCGTCCGCGAGGTCCTTGGAGCCCTTCTTCGCCTTGCCGATGCCGCCGTTGAGCTCGTCGGCGCCCTCGGCGGCCCGCACGGTCTTCCCGTGGATGTCCGAGAACGAGACGAAGATCCTGTCGAGGAAGGAACGGGAGGCCTTCGTGGACGCGGCCGTCCGCACCTCGCTGAAGACCGAGCGGGAGATCTGCCCGACGATGTAGTTGTTCGCGTCGTTGGTCCTCACCTGGAGCGCACTCGTCTCGGGTGACGCCCCGGAACTGGACGCGATCCTCTTGCTGAAGTCGCCCGGCATGGTCAGTGAGAGGTAGTACGTGCCGTCCTCCACGCCCCGGTGGGCCTCGGCGGAACTCACCTCGTGCCACTCGAAGGTGTCGCTGTCCCGCAGCCCCTTGGTGATGGTGTCCCCGACCGCGACCTTCCGGCCGTCGGCCGTCGCCCCCTTGTCGTCGTTCACCAGCGCCACGGGGATGCGGTCGAGACGGCCGTACGGGTCCCAGAACGACCACAGGTAGAGGGCGCCGTACAGCAGGGGCAGCAGCAGGAGCGCGACCAGCGCGGCACGCGGTAGCTTGCCCCGGCCGAAGCGACGGAGTTCGAGAAGGGCCAATTCAGGCGAGCGCATCGGCCGCCTCCCTGTCGTTGTTCTCGCTGTCGCTGTCGCTGTCGCTGTCGCTGTCGCTGTCGCTGTCGCTGTCGGCGTCGGCGTCGGCGTCCGTTTCGGCGTCGGCGTCGGCGATGGCGGCGGCATCCGCGGTGGCGTCGGTGTCGGCCTCGGCGGCAACTACGGCGTTGCCGGTGATCTCGGCGGTGCTCCCGCCTCCTCCTCGGGCACCGGCTCCGGCACCGGCACCGGCTCCGGCACCGGCTCCGGCTCCGGTCGCGCGGGTGCCGTCGGATCCCTCTCCGTCGGCGGACTTCGACGTGCCGAAGGGTGCGGTGGCCACGACGACGGCGCCCTCGGGGGCCTCGCTGCACACCGCCACGACCGTGGTGCCCGACTCGGTGACGGAGGCCAATAGGGCCCAGACCTCGGACCGTTCGGCGTCCGAGAGCTTGAGGTCGGTGTCGTCGACTCCGAGCAGCCGTGGCCGGCCGATCAGCGCCAACGCGAGGGACAGCCGCAGCGCTTCGAGCCGTTCCAGATCACGTACGGCCGTTCTCGGCCCCTTGGGCAGCGTCTCGGGGTCGAGTCCGGAGGCGGTCAACGCGGCGCCGATCCGCAGCTCGGTCTCGCTCACCCGCTCGCCGCGAGGCCGCAGCAGGGCGCGCAGTGAACCCCCGAACCGCCGCTGCAGCAGCGCCCGTTCCCGCAGGTGTTCCCCGACGGTCAGGGCGGGGTCGAGGTCCGTGACCCCGGGCACGTGGGCGAGCGCGCTCGCCCGGCGAACCGCGGCCAGCTGCTTCGGCAGCCTCCACGAACCCACGGCCGCCGTCCCCTCGGTGGCCTTCATCCGGCCCGTGAGGGCGAGCAGCAGGCACGTGCGGCCGGACCCCGACGGCCCCTCGACCGCTATGAGTGATCCGGGCTCCGCGTCGAGGCGAACCCCGCGGAACGCCCACCCGCGTGGCCCCTTGAGTCCGAAGTCCTCGGCCGTGACGCCCAGTCCGTGCGGACCGTCCACAGCTCCCCCATCCCTGAACACCATCGAACTGCTTTTGAACTGACTGGTCAGTGCAAAAACTATCTCGAACCTTCGATCGAAGCAAAAGTGCAGGTCAGAACGGATTGTCAGTGGCATACCGCACGATGGGCACATACGGCCACAGTGCCGTCACACGACGACAGGAGGTTCGTCATGGCCAACTCATCCGCAGCCGCCGCCCGTCGGCGCCGCGCCACCGGCCCTGCCCCCTCACCGACCGGACCGGCGGGCGACGTGCACCCCGTGCTCCGCCGGGCCACGGCCCCGCCCGCCGCCCTCGACCTGCTCTCCCAGGCCCGCGCCGGACTCGACGAGGCGACGGCTCTGGAAACCTCCAACGAGCGGTACGCGACGGCCCATTTGGCCGCGCTGCGCACCGCCGCCGCCGTCCTCGCCGCGCGAGCCCGCCCGGAGCCCTCGTCCCGGCGCAGGGCCCGTATCCGCAGCGCCTGGGAAGTGCTCCCGGAGATCGCGCCCGAACTGACCGAGTGGAGCGCGCTGTTCGCCTCCGGTGCCACCCGCCGTGCCCGCGCGGAGGCGGGCATCCAGGGAGCGGCCACCATCCGCGACGCCGACGACCTGATACGCGACGTCGCCATGTTCCTGCGCCTCGTCGAGCGGATGCTGGTGCTGCAACCCGTCCTGCCCCAGCCTCGGCCGGAAGGGGACCTGGACCGGGTGGACAGGGGGGTTCCGGACGCGGGCTGACCGTGAGGAGCCTCGGGCGAAGCGCAGGGCCGACAACGGCTCGACGTCCGCCGGGCACCCCCTCGCCGCGCGATCCGGCACCCGCTCGTCGCGCCGCACGGCACCCATTCGTCGCACGGTACGGCGCACGCTCATCACACGATCCGCCGCACGTGAGACGGGGATCAGCCGCGGCGGCGGAGGCAATAGGGTGGAGACTCCTGCTGCCTCCCTGTCGGGAGGCTCGAAGATCGCTCCGCCGTTCAAGAGGCGGTGCCGCGCCGAGGAGTCAACTGCCGTGTCGGACCCGATGCGCCCCCGCGCTTCTCTCCGTACCGCCGTCGTCTGGGAAGTCCTCAAGGACGCCCTGGACCGCCGGGTCAAGACCGCCGGCCGCGAGTCGCTCGACGTACTGGACACGGGCGGCGGCAGCGGCAACTTCGCCGTGCCCGTGGCCCGACTCGGCCACCGTGTCACCGTCGTCGACCCCAGCCCGAACGCGTTGTTCGCGCTGGAGCGCCGCGCGGCCGAGGCCGGCGTCGCCGACCGCGTGCGGGGTGTCCAGGGCGACGCGCACGGCCTGTTCGACGTGGTCGAGCGCGGCCGCTACGACGCGGTGCTGTGCCACGGTGTCCTGGAGTACGTCGACGACCCGGCCGAGGGCGTCCGCAACGTGGTGGACGCGCTGCGGCCCGAGGGCGTGCTCAGCCTCCTCGCCGCGGGCCTGGGCGGAGCCGTGCTGGCCCGCGCCCTCGCCGGGCACTTCAAGGAGGCCCGGCACGCCCTCGGCGACCCGGACGGACGCTGGGGCGAGGGCGATCCTGTTCCGCACCGTTTCACCGCCGAGCAGCTCACCTCCCTGGTCGCGGGCGCCGGGCTGAGGGTCGGGGCCGTGCACGGTGTACGGGTCTTCGCGGACCTGGTGCCCGGCGTCCTGGTGGACACCGAGCCGGGCGCCCTGGAGGCCCTGCTGAAGCTGGAGGCGGCGGCGGCCGAACTCGCCGCGTTCCACTCCGTGGCCACACAACTGCATGTGCTCGGTGAGTCCCGAGGGGCTGCCGGGGGCTGAGCTGCTCCCGTGGTGCGCCGCTGATCAGGGGCTCGGCAGCAGATGGAGTACGCCACAGACCACCCGATCGAGTGCTCGGCGCCGTATGATCGGGGGAGACCGTCCGGCATGACGGACCGTTCGCTGGGGAATGCACGCCTCAGCGCTTCGGGGTGCCATGACGGGTTCCGGTTGGCGAATTGGCGTAGAGGGGCGGGTTTCACGGGGGCGATTCCCTGCCTATCCTGAAGGGGACCCCCGGTCGCCCCGGCGACTGCACGATGAGGAGGACTCCGTGCCGCTCTCGGAGCACGAGCAGCGAATGCTCGAGCAGATGGAGCGAGCGCTGTACGCCGAAGATCCCAAGTTCGCGACAGCGCTTGAGGGAAGCGGGCTGCGTACGTACACCCGGCGACGGGTCTACCAGGCGGTCGCGGGCTTCTTGGTGGGTATCGCGCTCCTCATTGCTGGAATGGCCACGATTCAGATCTGGCTGAGCGTGGTGGGCTTCCTCGTCATGCTGGGCTGCGCGGCGCTCGCCGTCACCGGTTGGCGCAAAGCTCCCAAGCCGGGTGAACAGCCGGCCGCGTCGGGTTCGCCCGCTGCCCGCCAGCAGGGCCGGCAACGCCGTTCCGTGATGGATCGAATCGAACAGCGCTGGCAGCGCCGTCGCGACGAACAAGGCGGCAACTGAGCCTCCGGCGTCGCAGCCGCAGACATACGCGTGAGGGGGCGTCCACCCGGATCCGGGTGGACGCCCCCTCACGCGTATGTGCGGTCGGAGTCTCGGACAGCCGCCGCCCACACCGGCCGCGGGCCGGGGCCCGCCGTCCACAGAGGTCACGGGCACCGGACCGCCCCTGACCGCCCGACGTCAGCAGGCCCTCAGCCGCCGGTCCTCGCCAGGCCGAAAGCCGGTCAGGCCTGGCGAGGGCGGCAGCCGGCCCGGCGTCCGTCGGCCGTTGTGGCTCGACGGACGGTGGAGCAGGGATCGCCCACGGGCCGACAGTCGGGTTCTCAGGGTCGGCCGGGGGCCGAGAGCCCCCAGATCACCCGGACGGCCGAACGGGGGGCGAGGAGAGCACGCAGACGGGCGGGACGGCTCGCGGAGGTCCTGAAAGCCTCCACGACATGGCGCGCGTCGTTCGCGAGACCCGCCACCGGCTGGGGACGCGGAGCGTAGAGAACCTGCTCCACAGCCGCGGCCAGCTGGTGCACCGCGGCCGCGGCGCCCGCATCCAAGCGCCCGACCCCGGCGATCCGCTCGGCGGTCCTCCTCGGTGTCTGCGACTTCTCCGGCGCGATCCCGTAGTCCCACGCCGTATCGGTCACCTCCAGCCAGGCCCCCAGTGTGTACGCCGCCACGTCCGCCGCGGTGCGGCCGTGGCCGCCGAGCCGCACGGCCCGTACCCGCATTCGCCACAGCATGGGCAGCAGTGCCAGCACCAGAATCAGGAGCGCGGCCAGCGTGATCCAGAAGCTCGTGGACCAGAACCAGTCGTCGCCCTGGGGGGCGGCCACCGCCGCCGAGGACTGGCTGGGGCAGGCTTCCAGTCTCCGCTGCAGAGCCGAGCAGCTCCCGCCGGCCGACGGCCCGGCGGAGGGCGCCGCCGACGTCGACAAGGTCGGCTTGGGCGCAGCGGACACGTCGTTGCCCGGCGTGTTCGTCTGGGTGTACGACGGCACCGTGCCCCGGCTCGGGGTCGGCTCGAAGCGGGTCCAGCCCACGCCCTCGAAGTACAGCTCGGGCCAGGCGTGCGCGTCCCGCAGCCCCACCGACATCGAACCGTTCGCCTGCGGAGTCCCGGGCGTGAAGCCCACCGCCACACGGGCCGGAATGCCTAGCGTCCGCGCCATCGAGGCCATCGCGAAGGAGAAGTGGACGCAGAAGCCCTCCTTGTCCCTCAGGAAGTTCGCGATCGCTGTCGAGCCGCTGCCGGCCTCCACCTGGGTGTTGTACCGGAAGCCACCGCTGACGGCGAAGTAGTCCTGGAGCCTGACCGCCTGCTCGTAGTGGTTGGCCGAGCCCGCGGTGACCTCGCGGGCCGTCTTCGCCACCACCGCGGGCAGCGACTCCGGAACCTTGGTGTACTCGCGCTTCATCGCGGGCGAGGGCTCAGGGGCACTCGCCAGTTCCTGCGCCGTCGGCTTCAGCATCAGGCTGGTGACCTGGTACCGCACACCGCGCGTGTTCTGTCCGTGGTCCCCGACGAGGGTGCGCCCCACGGGTTCGTAGCGCCAGCTGCCGCTGATGTCCACCTTGCTGGCCGGATACGGCATCGGCAGCCAGTCCTGGGCGTACCAGTCGGCCGCCGCGATACTGGTCTGGATCGTCGCCCGCTTGACCTGGCCGGAGAGGCCGACCGGCTCCGGGAGCTTCCTCGGCACGTCCACGATGTGGCGCTGGGCCGGCTTCCACGCCGTGCCGTCGAAGTCGTCCAGCGAGACGATCCGCAGATAGAGGTCCTGCGTCTGTGTGCTGTTGGTGCGGTACGTCAGGACCGTGCGGTCCTCGTCCACGTTCAGACTGTCGCGGAGCGAGACCAGCGGGTTCACCGTGGAGATCTTGCCACCGCCCCCGGTGCCGTTGCCCACGCCCCGTCCCGCGCCGTCCAGCAGACCGCCGCCGAACGGCAGGACGAACGGCACGACCACGGCGACGCTCAGTGTGACCGCGCCGATCAGCCACCCCGTGCGGACGGTCGCGACGGTGCCGTCCGCGCGATCCGGGCCGGATGCGCGGGCCGCTCCGCCGCCGAAGACACGACCCCACTGAGAGAGCCGGTCCCGGCCCTCGGCCAGCAGCAGCATCAGATAGCCGCAGGCTGCGAGCAGGAAGCACGGCCATGCCGCGCCGCCGCCGCCGTAGAGGCCCGCGGCGACCGAGTACAGGGCGAGCAGCGGAAGTCCCGCGGGCGCGGCGCTGCGGTAGGTCACCGCGAGCGCGTCCACCGCGAGCCCGATCACCAGGACGCCGCCGATCAACATCAGCCGGATCCCGTCCGACAGCGGGGCCGGAATCGAGTATCTGCCCACGTCGTCGGTGCCCGCCTGGAGCAGCTCCGAGAAGTGCTGGAAGGTTTCGGGCCCGGGGACGATCCCGGCGACGGCCTGATGCCGGGCGAAGATCAGCGTCAGCAGCATCAGCGTCACCAGCGCCTGCGCCGCCACGGTCAGCGGCCGGGGGAGCGGAACCCGCCGGGTCAGCGCGCCCACACCGGTCTGCACGGCCAGCAGGAACGCCGCCTGGAAGATCCACGTCGTTGGGCTCACCAGCAGCAACAGCGTGCCGGAGGCCGTCAGCGTGGCGGCCGCCGCGCACAGTGTCAGCCGGGCTCGCCCGCTCATACGCCACCACCCCCCGCGGTAGGTCCTGTCGACACCATCTGGGTGCGCTGACGGTCCGCCTCGCGCCACAGGTCGGCGAGCGACGCCCCCCGAGGCACCATCACGGCGGTCCAGCCCGCCTCGCGCAGCATGCGCAGCTGGTTCGCACTCCCGTCCAACGGGCCGGGCACCTCGGCCGGTTCCCGCACCCAGGACTCACTGTCCAGCAAAAACGCGACGGCCCCGCCGCTGCGCTGGCGCATCTTGCCGAGCACCGTCGCCTGCTCCTCGTCGAGATCGCCGAGGAAGGCGATCAGCAGTCCTTCGTTGCCACCGCGCAGCGCGTCGTACGCCCGGGACAGGCCCGACCCGTCCGAGTGGTCGACGACGGCGAGCGTGTCCATCATCATTCCGGCGGCGTCCGCCGATTCCTGGCTGGCGCCCGCGAACCCGTCGGTGCCCTCGCCGGGCACCGAGGTGCCGGTGTCCGTCAGGAGACGGACGGAGAAGCCCCGTTCGAGCATGTGCACCAGCGCCGACGCCGAGCCCGAGACGGCCCATTCGAAGGCCGAGTCCGGGCCTGTGCCCCGGAAGGCGATGCCCCGGGTGTCGAGCAGGACGCTGCAGCGGGAGCGCTGGGGCTGTTCCTCGCGGCGGACCATCAGTTCGCCGTAGCGGGCGGTCAGCCGCCAGTGCACGCGGCGCAGATCGTCGCCGTAGCGGTACCCGCGCGGAATGATGTCGTCCTCGCCGGCCAGGGCCAGTGAGCGCTGCCGCCCGTCGCCGTACCCTTTCGCCTCGCCCGCCAGCCGCACCGGCGGCAGCGCCTCCACGCGCGGGATGACCGTCAGGGTGTCGTAGGTCGAGAACGAGCGGGTCAGCTCGCACATGCCGAAGGGGTCGGCCAGCCGAAGCTGGAGCGGACCCAGCGGGTAGCGGCCGCGCATGTCCGAGCGCACCCGGTAGGACACCTCGCGGCGGCCGCCCGCCTCCACCCGGTCCAGCACGAAGCGTGGGCGCGGACCGAGGACGTAAGGCACCTTGTCCTGGAGCATCAGCAGGCCCGTGGGCAGCCGCGAGATGTTGTCCATGCGCAGATGGACGCGGGCCTCGGAGCCCGCGGGCACGCGCCCGGGGGAGAGCCTGCGGCTGCCCGCGACCCGGTAGCGGGTGCGGTACAGCACGGTCGCGCAGACCAGCGGCAGGACCGCGAGGAGCAGGCCGACCTGGAGCAGATCGGTCTGCCCCAGGACGTACGCGCAGATCGCGGCGGCCACTCCGGCGGCCAGGAACGAGCGGCCGCGGGTGGTGAGCCCGGCGAGCGCGGTGCGCGGCCCGCCCTTGTCCGTCTCGGCGGTCTGCCCCGTGCTCGCCTGTGTCATCACAGCCTCCGGGGCGGCTGCTGACCGTACGTGGGCGCGCCCAGGCCCATCGAGAGGCCGGACTGCTGGGGAGCGGCGGGCACCGGGGTGTGCTGGAGGATCTCCTCGACGACCTGCTCGGCCGTGCGGCGGTTCAACTGCGCCTGGGCCGTGGGCAGCAGGCGGTGGGCCAGGACCGCGACGACGAGTGCCTGCACATCGTCCGGCAGCGCGTATTCCCGGCCGCTCAGAGCGGCGGACGCCTTCGCCGCGCGCAGCAGATGCAGCGTGGCACGCGGCGAGGCGCCGAGTCTGAGGTCGGGGTGGGTGCGCGTGGCCGCCACCAGTTCCACCGCGTAACGGCGCACCGGGTCGGCGACATGCACCGTGCGGACCGCGTCGATCAGTTTCACGATGTCGTGCGCGTGGGCGACCGGCTGGAGGTCGTCCAGCGGGTTCACCCCGCCGTGGATGTCCAGCATCTGCAGTTCGGCTTCCGCGCTGGGGTAGCCGATGGAGACACGGGCCATGAAGCGGTCGCGCTGGGCCTCCGGCAGTGGGTAGGTGCCCTCCATCTCGACCGGGTTCTGGGTGGCCACCACCATGAACGGGCTGGGCAGTTCGTAGGTCTGCCCGTCGATGGTGACCTGCCGCTCCTCCATCGACTCCAGGAGCGCGGACTGCGTCTTGGGCGAGGCGCGGTTGATCTCGTCGCCGATCACGATCTGCGCGAAGATCGCGCCCGGCTTGAACTCGAAGTCCCGGCGCTGCTGGTCCCAGATGGACACACCCGTGATGTCCGAGGGCAGCAGGTCGGGCGTGAACTGAATGCGCCGCACCGAACAGTCGATGGACCGTGCCAGTGCCTTGGCGAGCATGGTCTTGCCGACGCCCGGGACATCCTCGATCAGAAGATGACCCTCGGCGAGCAGCACGGTCAGCGAAAGCCGTACGACCTCAGGCTTGCCTTCGATCACTCCTTCCACCGAACTGCGGACACGCTCCGCAGTGGCGGTCAGATCTGTAAGGCTCGCTCGATCGTCATAGGTCGTCACCCGGCCCTCCTCGGCCCGTTCGGGCCGACGCCCTGTGCGGACCGGCCCACCCCGAAACACGGGCACCACGCGCGAAAGGTTCCGCGTGACGCCACACCCGCATTCTTGTTGCCGTTACCGGTTCGTGTCACTCGGCTGTGGATAAGTGGCCGCGATATGTCTGTTCTTACGGCCCTTTGGCCACCGGGCGGCCGGGGTTTTTTGTGAGGAGAGGGTCCCACGAGCCGCGGAGGGCGGGCGACCGGGGGGTCGGACGGGGCCGGTCAGGACGGGTCGATCTCCCGCAGCAGGCCGGTCGTGACGTCGAAGACGAAGCCGCGCACGTCGTCCGTGTGCACGAGGAACGGGGAGGTGCGCACGCGCTGCATCGACTGCCGTACGTCCTGCTCGACGTCCCGGAAGGCCTCGACCGCCCACGCGGGGCGCTGGCCGACCTCCATCTCCAGGTCGTGCCGGAAGTCCTCGGTGAGGGACTCCAGACCGCAGCCGGTGTGGTGGATGAGGACCACGCTGCGGGTGCCGAGCGCCCGCTGGCTGATGGTGAGGGAGCGGATCACGTCGTCGGTGACCACGCCGCCCGCGTTGCGGATGGTGTGGCAGTCACCCAGTTCCAGGCCGAGCGCGGAGTGCAGGTCGAGCCTGGCGTCCATGCACGCCACCACGGCGACGTGCAGCACGGGGCGGGCGTCCATCCCGGGGTCGGTGAAGGCGGCGGCGTATTTCTCGTTCGCGTCGACGAGACGGTCGGTGACCGTCCGATCCGCCGCTATGGCGCCTTCGGGTTCGGTGGGAACAGATGCGGAAGTCGTCATACCCATGACGGTACTGGTCACCTATGGAGCGGTCCTGCTGTGAGAGGGGACAAAGAATGTCATCGCGGCTTGTTGTGAGGTAATCCACACGGGGGGTGACGACGTGCCCGTTCGGGTGATTCTTCCGGATCCACGGCTTCGGTCCGAGCGCGGTCCACGACGCGCATGCCGGTTGATTGACCGCGAGACACCGTGGACTAAAGTGACGCGAAGCGGGAGGCGAGGCTCTCCCCGCTGGACTGTTTTCCCCTGGAGACCCGGCGACTTTCCGGAGTTTCCCCGCGTGCGCGGCGCGTACGTACGGCTCGGCCTCCTCCCGCTCCCGGTCGGCTGACGCCAGTCATCCGGCGCCAGCAGACCCCCCTTCCCGAGCGGGTGGGGACCCGGCAGTGCGTATGGCCGCGCCGGACCTGAGAGGGCCCGGAATGAAAGGGCGCGAAGCGCTTACCGACGAGGGTGACAGCGGGCGGCCGGAGGGGCAGAGCCGACACGTTCCGGTCATGCTCAAGCGGTGCCTGGACATGCTGGCCCCGGCCCTCACCGAGCCGGGAGCCGTGGTCGTCGACTGCACGCTCGGGCTCGGCGGTCACAGCGAGGCACTGCTCACCCGGTTCCCCGAAGTGCGGCTCGTGGCCCTGGACCGTGACAAGGAGGCGCTGCGACTCTCCGGAGAGCGGCTCGCCCCCTACGGCGACCGCGCCTGCCTGGTCCACGCCGTCTACGACGAACTCCCCGACGTGCTCGACCGCCTGGGCATCCCGCGCGTCCAGGGTGTCCTGTTCGACCTCGGCGTCTCCTCCATGCAACTCGACGAGGCGGACCGGGGGTTCGCGTACGCGCAGGACGCCCCGCTCGACATGCGCATGGACCAGACGACCGGGATGAGCGCGGCCGAGGTGCTCAACACCTACCCGCCGGGTGAACTGGTGCGGATCCTGCGGGCGTACGGCGAGGAGAAGCAGGCCAAGCGGATCGTCTCCGCGGTGGTGCGCGAGCGCGAGAAGGAACCCTTCACCAACAGCGCCCGGCTCGTCGAGCTGATCCGTGACGCCCTGCCCCAGGCGGCCAAGCGCACCGGGGGCAATCCCGCCAAGCGCACCTTCCAGGCGCTGCGCATCGAGGTCAACGGCGAACTGAGTGTCCTGGAGCGGGCGGTTCCCGCGGCCGTGAAGGCGCTCGCCGTCGGCGGACGCATCGCCGTGCTGTCGTACCACTCGCTGGAGGACCGGCTGGTCAAGCAGGTGTTCGCGGCCGGCGCCGCCAACACCGCGCCGCCCGGACTGCCGGTCGTCCCCGAGCGCTACCAGCCCCGGCTCAAGCTCCTCACCCGCGGTGCCGAACTTCCCACCGAGGAAGAGGTCGCCGAGAACCGGCGAGCGGCTCCCGCCCGGCTGCGGGGGGCACAGCGCATCCGCGAGGAAGCCGCCGAGTGAGGCGCGGGGAGAAGGAGGGGTCGTGAGTCGGAAACCCGAACTCGCGAAACGCCGTGGAGCCGTTCTCCGGGCCCGCCGGACGGCGGGGGCCGGGATTCCTGGCCCGCGACGGTTTCGTGAGTCCGGGAACCGAACCCGCGACGGCTTCGTGAGTTGGGGAACCGGACCCATGGAGCGGCCGTGACGCCGGCACACCAGACCCAAAGGGAGGGCGCGTGAGCGGCAGACCCGAACTCAGGGGGCGGGCCGCCCGGCTCGCGCGGCTCCTTCCGGCCGGGGCCGGGCAGGCGGCCCGTACCCCCTTCGTCCTCCTGGTCGTCCTTCTCCTCGGCGGCGGCCTCATCGGGCTCCTCGTGCTGAACTCGGCGCTCAGCGAAGGGGCGTTCCGGCTCGACGACCTCCAGAAGCAGACCAAGAGCCTGACCGACGAGGAACAGGCCCTCCAGCGGGACGTGGACGCCTACTCGGCCCCCGACGCCCTCCAGCGCCGCGCCCGCGAACTCGGCATGGTCCCCGGCGGGGACCCGGCCTTCCTCGACCCGGACGGCACGGTCAAGGGCGTTCCCGGAGCCGCCGGCAGCCAGTCCGCCGCGCGGGCGCCGATGATCCCCCCGCCCGAGGTCCTCGCCCCGGTCCCGGCCCGTGCACCGAGCCCGGCCGCGAGCCCGGTGCGGAGTGCGGCGCCCTCTCCCGTCCCGACGTCCGCCCGACGGCGGCCGTCCCCGGGCACGCCCACCACCCGGGCCCCCGCCCCGTCCACGCAGCCCTCCACAACCCCCGGCAGGTGACGGAAGTGTCCGACAGGGAACCGCCGCGCCGCCGAGTACCCGGCCCCGCCAGGCCCGTACGTCCCGGCGGCCGGAGCCGCCCCGGTCCGGGTGGCCGCCCCGTGCGCCGTCCGGCCGCGGACCGCTCCGAAGGCCCGCGCGTCATCCGGCTCGGCAGCCCCCGCCCCCGCCTGCGCATGGTCAGCCTCGCGCTGACGCTGGTGATGATCGCGTTCGTCGTGCGGCTGCTCCAGGTGCAGGCCGTGGACGCGAGCACCTACGCCGCGAAGGCCGAGCAGAACCGGTACGTCGGGCGCACGCTGGCCGCCGAGCGCGGCGGGATCACCGACCGCGACGGCGTCGAGCTGGCGACGAGCGTGGACGCGTACGACATCACCGCGGACCCGACGATGTTCACGCGCGCGGCCACCGGGGTGGGGGACGCTCCCGAACAGGCCGCCGCGCTCCTCGGCCCCATCATCGGCCAGGACGTGGACACCGTCGCCAGGAAGCTGCGGACGAGGAACACCCGCTACACGCTCCTCGCGCACCGCCGCACCCCCCAGGTCTGGCAGCAGATCAAGGACCTGAAGAGCACGCTCGGGACCAAGGCGGAGACCGACAAGAACACGGTCAACGTCCTCGCGGGCGTCCTCGCGGTGCCCGCCAGCAAGCGCGTGTACCCGAACGGCGATCTCGCCGCCGGGATACTGGGCTGGGTCAACGCCGACGGCAAGGGCGGCGGTGGCATCGAGCAGCAGCTGAACCAGGAGCTCACCGGCAAGGACGGCAAGATCCGCTACGCCCAGTCCGGGGGCCGCCAGGTGCCGACCGTGGGCTCCACCGAGACACCGGCCGTGGCCGGTTCCGACGTCGAGCTCACCATCGACCGCGACATCCAGTGGGCCGCGCAGGACGCCATCACCCAGCAGGTGAAGACGTCCGGGGCGGACCGCGGCTACGTGATAGTGCAGGACACCCGGACCGGCCAGGTCCTCGCCATGGCCAACTCGCCGGGCTTCGACCCCAACGACCTCACCCAGGCCAACGCGGCGGCCATGGGCAACGCGGCCCTCCAGGACGTCTACGAGCCCGGCTCCACCGCCAAGGTGATGTCGATGGCCGCCGTACTCCAGGAGAACGCGGCGACTCCCGGGACCCATGTCGTCGTGCCCAACCGGCTGCACCGAGGGGACCGGCTCTTCCAGGACGACGTCGACCACGCCACCTGGAACCTCACGCTCAACGGTGTGCTCGCCAAGTCCAGCAACATCGGCACGATCATGGCGACCGGCCAGCTCGGCAGGACCCAGAAACAGGCCAACCAGGTCCTCTACTCCTATCTGCGCAAGTTCGGCATCGGCAGCCACACCGGGCTCGGCTTCCCCGGCGAGACGGCGGGCATCCTCGCCCCCGCGGACAAGTGGTCGACCTCGCAGCAGTACACGATCCCTTTCGGCCAGGGCATGTCGCTCAACGCGATGCAGGCGGCGTCCGTCTACTCGACGATCGCCAACGGCGGCGTACGGATCGAGCCGACCCTGGTGCGCGGCGCGAAGGGACCCGACGGCCGCTTCACACCCGCCGCCGCGCCCAGGAAGACCCGGGTCGTGAGCGAGAAGACGGCGAAGACCCTCGCCCAGATGCTGGAGTCCGTGGTGGACGACGAACAGGGCACCGGCATCAAGGCGCGCATCCCCGGGTACCGGGTCGCGGGCAAGACGGGTACGGCCAACCGCGTGGATCCGGCCACCGGCAGGTACAACGGCTACACCTCGTCGTTCGCCGGATTCGCCCCCGCGGACAAGCCCCGGATCACCGTCTACTGCGCGATCCAGAACGCCACGAAGGGCAGCCACTACGGCGGCCAGATCTGCGGACCCGTCTTCAAGCAGGTGATGGAGTTCGCCCTGAAGACCCTTCAGGTCCCGCCCACCGGCGCTCACGCGGCCCGGTTGCCCGTGGAGTTCAAGCCGTGACCGACTTCGACCGCATGCCGTGATCAGCCCCCACGCACAACGGACCAGGAACCACTCGTGACAACGAACACCCCGGACCCAGGGAACCACTCCTCCCCGCGCGCCCCGTCCCCGCCCTCGCTTCGCCCCGGCGGGGGTGAGCCGGGTACGCTCGCGCCGTGCCACACGCTGATCAGTCCCAAACCACCCAGAAGGGCGCTCCTGTGACATATCCGGGACCGCCGCGTCCGGTTCACGTCTCCGCCACCCACCTCGCGGAGCTGGCCGATCAGCTGGGCGCCGAGAAGCCGGAGAGCGACGTCGGGGTCACGGGCATCACCCATGACTCCCGAGCGGTGCGACCCGGTGACGTGTACGCCGCCCTGCCCGGCGCGCGACTGCACGGCGCCGACTTCGTGACCCAGGCGGCCGGCCTCGGCGCCGTCGCCGTACTCACCGACCCGACCGGCGCCGAGCGCGCCGCGGCCACCGGTCTGCCGGTCCTCGTCGTCGAGGACCCGCGCGGATCGATGGGTGAGCTCGCGGCCACCATCTACGGCCACCCGGGGCGCGATCTCCTCCAGATCGGCATCACGGGCACCTCCGGCAAGACCACGACGGCCTATCTCGTCGAGGGCGGTCTGAAGACGGTCCGCTCCACCGGCCTGATCGGCACGGTCGAGATGCGCATCGGCGACGAGCGCATCAAGTCCGAGCGCACCACGCCCGAGGCCACCGACCTCCAGGCCCTGTTCGCCGTCATGCGCGAGCGCGGGGTCGAATCGGTCGCGATGGAGGTCTCCAGCCACGCGCTGGTCCTCGGCCGCGTCGACGGCTGCGTCTTCGACGTCGCCGTCTTCAACAACCTCAGCCCGGAACACATGGAGTTCCACACCGGCATGGAGGACTACTTCCAGGCCAAGGCGCAGCTGTTCACGGCCAGACGCAGCCGGCTCGGCGTCGTGAACCTCGACGACGAGTACGGCCGCCGGCTCGCCGGGGAGGCCACCGTCCCGGTCGTCACCTTCTCCGCCGAGGGCTACCCGGACGCCGACTGGCGCGCCGAGAACGTCGAAGTCGGCCCGATGGACTCGACATTCACCGCGGTCGGCCCCAAGGGTGAGCGGGTCACCGCCCGCTCGCCGCTCGCGGGCCCCTTCAACGTGGCCAACACCCTCGCCGCGATCGTCGCCCTCGCGGCCGCCGGACTCGACCCGCAGACCGCCGCGGACGGCGTCGCCTCCGTCCCCGGGGTCCCGGGCCGGCTGGAGCGCGTGGACGCGGGCCAGCCGTACCTCGCCGTCGTCGACTACGCCCACAAGACGGACGCCGTCGAATCCGTCCTGCGCGCCCTGCGCAAGGTGACCGAGGGCAGCCTGCACGTGGTGCTCGGCTGCGGCGGCGACCGTGACAAGACCAAGCGGAAGCCGATGGGAGCGGCCGTGGCCCGGCTCGCCGACACCGCTGTCCTGACGTCCGACAACCCCCGTTCCGAAGACCCGCTGGCGATCCTCGCCACGATGCTCGCGGGCGCCGCCGAGGTGCCGGCGCACGAGCGCGGCGAGGTCCAGGTCTTCGAGGACCGGGCCGCCGCCATCGCCGCGGCCGTCGCGCGCGCAAAGCCGGGCGACACCGTGCTGGTCGCGGGCAAGGGCCACGAGCAGGGCCAGGACATCGCCGGGGTGGTGCGTCCCTTCGACGACCGCCAGGTGCTTCGCGAAGCTATCCAGCAGACCCAGGGATGAACTTGTGATCGCCCTCTCCCTCGCCGAGATCGCAGCAGTCGTCGGCGGGCAGACGTACGACATACCGGATCCGGCGGTGCAGGTCACCGGACCGGTCGTCAGGGACTCCCGTGAAGTGGAGTCCGGCAGTCTCTTCGTCGCCTTCGTCGGCGAACGGGTCGACGGCCACGACTACGCCGAGGCGGTGATCGGAGCCGGCGCGGCCGCCGTCCTGGCGTCCCGCCCCGTCGGCGTGCCCGCCATCGTCGTCGACGACGTGCAGGCGGCTCTCGGTGCCCTCGCCCGCCATGTCGTCGAACGGCTCGGCGCGACCCTCGTGGCGCTCACCGGATCCGCCGGCAAGACGAGCACGAAGGACCTGATCGCCCAGGTACTGCGGAGCAAGGCGCCGACCGTCTTCACGCCGGGTTCCCTCAACAACGAGATCGGACTGCCGCTCACCGCGCTCAGCGCCACCGAGGAGACGAAGTTCCTCGTGCTGGAGATGGGCGCCCGCGGCGTCGGCCACATCCGCTATCTCGCCGGCCTCACCCCGCCGAAGATCGGTCTCGTCCTCAACGTCGGCACCGCCCACATCGGCGAGTTCGGCGGCCGCGAGCAGATCGCGCAAGCAAAGGGTGAGCTCGTCGAGAGCCTCCCCGAGGACGGCGCGGCGGTCCTCAACGCCGACGATCCCCTCGTACGCGCCATGGCGTCCCGCACGAAGGCTCGCGTGATCCTCTTCGGAGAGTCCGACGAAGCGGACGTACGGGCCGAGAACGTCCGGCTCACGGAGAGCGGACAGCCTTCCTTCAGCCTTCGCACACCCTCCGGGTGCGGTGATGTGACCATGCGCCTGTACGGTGAGCACCACGTGTCGAACGCGCTCGCCGCGGCCGCCGTCGCCCATGAGCTGGGCATGTCCGCAGACGAGATCGCCCGCGCGCTCTCCGAGGCGGGCTCCCTCTCCCACTGGCGGATGGAGGTCACCGAGCGTCCGGACGGCGTGACGGTCGTCAACGACGCCTACAACGCGAACCCCGAGTCCATGCGAGCCGCCCTGCGCGCGCTCGCGGCGATGGGCAAGGGACGTCGTACGTGGGCGGTGCTCGGTCAGATGGCCGAGCTCGGGGACGAGGCGCTCGCCGAGCACGACGCGGTCGGACGGCTTGCCGTCCGGCTCAATGTCGGCAAGCTCGTCGCGGTCGGGGGCAGGGAAGCGTCCTGGCTGCAACTGGGCGCATATAACGAGGGTTCGTGGGGTGAGGAGTCGGTGCACGTGTCCGACGCACAGGCGGCTGTCGACCTGTTGCGCAGTGAGCTGCGCCCAGGTGACGTCGTGCTCGTGAAGGCGTCCAGGTCCGTCGGGCTGGAACGGGTGGCGCTCGCGCTGCTCGCCGACGGTACCGAGGGTGAGGTTTCCGCCCGATGATGAAGCAGATCCTGTTCGCGGGAGTCATTGGCCTGTTCCTGACCCTGGTCGGCACTCCGCTGCTGATCAAGCTGCTGGCCCGCAAGGGCTACGGCCAGTACATCCGTGACGACGGCCCGCGCGAGCACGCCAGCAAGCGCGGTACGCCGACCATGGGTGGTATCGCCTTCATCCTCGCGACGATCATCGCGTACTTCATGTCGAAGGTGATCACGGGCTACCCGCCCACGTTCTCGGGCCTGCTGGTGCTCGGCCTGATGGCGGGCATGGGCCTGGTCGGCTTCCTGGACGACTACATCAAGATCATCAAGCGGCGTTCGCTCGGCCTGCGGGCCAAGGCGAAGATGGCCGGACAGCTGATCGTGGGTATCTCCTTCGCGGTGCTGGCGCTGATGTTCGCCGACAACCGCGGCAACACCCCCGCCTCCACGAAGCTTTCCTTCGTCCAGGACTTCGGCTGGTCCATCGGCCCGGTGCTCTTCGTGGTCTGGGCGCTGTTCATGATCCTCGCCATGTCGAACGGCGTGAACCTGACGGACGGTCTGGACGGCCTCGCCACCGGCGCCGCCACGATGGTCTTCGGCGCCTACACCTTCATCGGCGTCTGGCAGTTCCAGGAGTCCTGCGCCAACGCGCAGACCCTGACCAACCCGGCCGCCTGCTACGAGGTGCGAGATCCACTCGACCTCGCGGTCGTCGCCTCCGCCCTCATGGGCGCCTGCTTCGGCTTCCTGTGGTGGAACACCTCACCTGCCAAGATCTTCATGGGAGACACCGGTTCGCTGGCCCTCGGCGGCGCGCTCGCCGGTCTGGCGATCTGCTCCCGCACCGAGATCCTGGTCGCCCTGCTCGGCGGCCTCTTCGTCCTCATCACCATGTCGGTGGTCATCCAGGTCGGCTCCTTCAAGCTGACCGGGAAGCGTGTCTTCCGAATGGCCCCACTTCAGCACCACTTCGAACTAAAGGGGTGGTCCGAAGTCCTTGTCGTGGTCCGCTTCTGGATCATCCAGGGCATGTGCGTGATCGTCGGACTCGGCCTCTTCTACGCAGGATGGGCAGCCAAGAAGTGACCAACTGGCAGGGCAAGAACGTCACCGTCGCCGGCCTCGGCGTCTCGGGCATCCCGGCCGCCAAGGTGCTGCACGGCCTGGGCGCGCTCGTCACGGTCGTCAACGACGGCGACGACGAACGGAGCCGGGCGCAGGCCGCGGACCTGGAGGCGCTCGGCGTCACCGTGCGCCTCGGTGACGGCGCGACCCTGCCCGAGGGCACCGAGCTCATCGTGACAGCGCCCGGCTGGCAGCCGGACAAACCGCTGTTCGCCGCGGCCGCCGCGGCGGGCGTCCCCGTCTGGGGCGACGTCGAACTCGCCTGGCGGCTGCGGGAACTGGACGGCCGGAAGGCCGCGCCCTGGCTCGCGGTCACCGGCACCAACGGCAAGACCACGACCGTCCAGATGCTGGCCTCCATCCTCAGGGCGGCGGGCCTGCGCACGGCGGCCGTCGGCAACATCGGCGTCTCCCTCCTCGACGCCGTCCTCGGCGAGGAGGAGTACGACGTCCTCGCGGTCGAACTCTCCAGCTACCAGCTCCACTGGGCGCCCTCGCTGCGCGCCCACTCCGCGGCCGTACTGAACCTCGCGCCCGACCACCTCGACTGGCACGGCTCCATGGAGGCGTACGCCGCCGACAAGGGCCGTATCTACGAGGGCAATCGGGTCGCGTGCGTCTACAACGTGGCCGACAAGGCCACCGAGGACCTGGTGCGCGCCGCGGACGTCGAGGAGGGCTGCCGGGCCGTCGGCTTCACCCTCGGCGCCCCCGGGCCCTCCCAACTCGGCGTCGTGGACGGCATCCTGGTCGACCGCGCCTTCGTCGAGAACCGGCAGAAGAACGCCCAGGAGCTCGCCGAGGTCTCCGACGTCACTCCGCCCGCCCCGCACAACATCGCCAACGCCCTTGCCGCGGCGGCCCTCGCGCGCGCCTACGGGGTGCCTGCGCGGGCCGTACGGGACGGACTGCGGGACTTCACCCCTGACGCCCACCGCATCGCGCACGTGGCCGACGTGGACGAGGTCGCCTATGTCGACGACTCCAAGGCCACCAACACGCATGCCGCGGAAGCCTCCTTGGCGGCCTACGAGTCGATCGTCTGGATCGCCGGCGGGCTCGCCAAGGGCGCGACCTTCGACGAGCTGGTCGCCAGGTCGGCGAAGCGGCTGAGGGGCGTCGTCCTGATCGGCGCGGACCGCGCGCTGATCCGTGAAGCCCTGGCGCGACACGCGCCGGAAGTACCCGTAGTCGACCTCGACCGGACCGACACTGGGGCGATGCTCGCGGCGGTTCAGGAGGCCAGGAGGCTCGCCGAGCCCGGGGACACGGTGCTGCTGGCTCCGGCCTGTGCGTCCATGGACATGTTCGCCAACTACAACAAGCGCGGTGACGCGTTCGCGGAGGCGGTCCGCGAACTCGGCGCCTGACCCGGTTGCCTGGCCGGGCGAACCTGGGAGGGACGGACGCGTGACATCGTTGTGGCCCGGAGACGCCGATGCCCACTAGCCGCACCGGCCGGCCTCCCGTGCGGCGGGCCGGCCGGCGGCCGGCCGCCGGGGTGCCGCGCGACAACCCCGTACGCCGCCTCCTCACGCGTGCCCGCAAGGCCTGGGACCGGCCGCTGACCGCGTACTACCTGATCCTCGGCGGCAGCCTGCTGATCACCGTGCTGGGGCTCGTGATGGTCTACTCGGCCTCGCAGATCACGGCGCTCCAGCTGTCGTTGCCCGGGTCGTACTTCTTCCGCAAGCAGTTCCTGGCGGCCCTGATCGGCGGCGTGCTGCTGGCGGCCGCCTCACGGATGCCGGTGAAGCTGCACCGGGCGCTGGCCTACCCGATACTGGCGGGCGCCGTCTTCATGATGGCCCTGGTGCAGGTGCCCGGGATAGGGCTCTCGGTCAACGGCAACCAGAACTGGATCTCCCTCGGCGGCTCCTTCCAGATCCAGCCCAGCGAGTTCGGCAAGCTCGCGCTCGTGCTCTGGGGCGCCGATCTGCTCGCCCGCAAACAGGACAAGCGGCTGCTGACCCAGTGGAAGCACATGCTGGTGCCGCTCGTGCCCGTCGCCTTCATGCTGCTGGGCCTGATCATGCTCGGCGGCGACATGGGCACGGCGATCATCCTGACCGCCATCCTCTTCGGGCTGCTGTGGCTGGCCGGAGCGCCCACCCGGCTGTTCGTGGGCGTGCTGTCCATCGCTTTGGCCATCGGATTCATCCTCATCAAGACGAGCCCCAACCGCATGTCCAGGCTGGCCTGCATCGGCGCGACCGAGCCGGGCCCGAACGACACCTGCTGGCAGGCCGTGCACGGCATCTACGCCCTCGCCTCCGGCGGACTCTTCGGTTCCGGCCTCGGCGCCAGTGTGGAGAAATGGGGCCAACTGCCCGAAGCGCACACCGACTTCATCTTCGCCATCACTGGGGAGGAACTGGGCCTCGCGGGGACGCTGTCGGTGCTCGCCCTCTTCGCGGCTCTAGGCTATGCGGGTATCCGCGTGGCCGGACGCACGGAGGACCCCTTCGTGAGGTATGCCGCGGGAGGCGTGACCACCTGGATCACGGCCCAGGCCGTGATCAACATCGGTGCGGTGCTCGGTCTGCTGCCGATCGCCGGTGTCCCGCTCCCGCTGTTCTCCTACGGGGGTTCCGCCCTGCTGCCGACCATGTTCGCCATCGGGTTGCTGATCGCCTTCGCGCGTGACGACCCCGCTGCGCGGGCGGCTCTCGCGATGCGGCAACCCCGCTTTGGCAGAAAGCGGGGTGCGGTGAGAGAGTCCGCAAGGGCCGCGGGGCCCCGGAGATGGAACACGATGCGACGGCGTGCCTCTGCGGCGCGTTCGTCCGGAGAGCGGTGAATTTCGGTGCATGTCGTACTCGCCGGCGGGGGGACCGCCGGCCACATCGAGCCCGCGCTCGCCCTCGCGGATGCCCTGCGCAGGCAGGACCCGACCGTGGGGATCACGGCCCTGGGCACGGAACGCGGACTCGAGACCCGGCTCGTACCCGAGCGCGGCTATGAACTCGCGCTGATCCCCGCCGTACCGCTGCCGCGCAAGCCCACCCCCGAGCTGATCACCGTCCCCGGACGGCTGCGCGGCACGATCAAGGCTGTCGAGCAGATCATGGAGCGGACCAAGGCGGACGCGGTCGTCGGCTTCGGCGGCTATGTCGCCCTGCCCGGCTACCTCGCGGCCAAGCGCCTCGGCGTGCCCATCATCGTCCACGAGGCCAACGCCCGCCCCGGTCTCGCCAACAAGATCGGATCGCGGTACGCGGCCCAGGTCGCCGTCTCCACGCCCGACAGCAAGCTCCGGGGGGCCCGTTACATCGGCATCCCGCTGCGCCGCTCCATCGCCACCCTGGACCGCGCGGCGGTACGGCCCGAGGCGCGCGCCGCGTTCGGGCTCGACCCGAACCTGCCGACGCTCCTCGTGTCGGGCGGCTCGCAGGGCGCCCGCCGCCTCAACGAGGTGGTCCAGCAGGCGGCTCCGTACCTCCAGCAGGCCGGGATCCAGATCCTGCACGTGGTGGGTCCGAAGAACGAACTGCCGCAGGTGCACCAGATGCCGGGAATGCCCCCGTACATCCCGGTATCGTACGTGGACCGGATGGATCTCGCGTACGCCGCGGCCGACATGATGCTCTGCCGCTCGGGCGCGATGACCGTCGCCGAGCTCTCCGCCGTCGGACTGCCCGCCGCCTACGTCCCGCTGCCCATCGGCAACGGCGAACAGCGGCTGAACGCCCAGCCGGTGGTCAAGGCCGGCGGGGGACTGCTGGTCGACGACGCGGAGCTGACCCCGCAGTGGGTGCAGCAGAACGTGCTGCCGGTGCTCGCCGATCCGCACCGGCTGTACGAGATGTCGCGCGCCGCCAGCGAGTTCGGCCGCCGGGACGCCGACGACCTGCTCGTCGGCATGGTGTACGAGGCGATCGCCTCGCGCCACCACTAGGACCGCATGAGGGAAGGCAGGGAGCGTGGCCGGACCGACGACCGCCGAGCGCGGTGAACGGCAGAAGCTGGAGTCCGGCCCGCCCCGGCCGCCCCTCATCGGGCGGCTCCGTCGCCTTCGTAGGCTCATTGTCCTTTTGGCCGCGGTGGTGTTGGCCGGGGCCGCCGCGGTGTGGATTGTCTACGGTTCCCCCTATCTGCGCACGGAGCGCGTATCGGTCTCCGGGACGAAGGTGCTGACGGCCGGGCAGGTGCGGGAGGCGGCCGACGTTCCGGTCGGATCCCCGTTGGTCTCCGTCGACACGGACGCCATCGAGGCGCGATTGCTCAGAAAGCTGCCCCGAATCGACTCGGTTGACGTCGTCCGGTCCTGGCCGCATGGAATCAGTCTGGAAGTGACCGAACGTACCCCGGTCCTGATTGTCGAAAAAGGCGGAAACTTCATCGAAGTGGACGCCAAGGGCGTGCGGTTCGCCACCGTTTCCGATGCCCCCGAGGGCGTGCCCGTGCTGGAACTGACGGTGTCGAAGCGTGCCGCGCTGCGCCGCTTCACCGCCGACCGGCTGGTGCGTGAGGCGGTGCGGATCGCCGGGGACATTCCGGACGCCGTCGCCCGTGACACCCGTACCGTGAAGGTCCGTTCCTACGACGCCGTTTCGCTGGAGTTGACGGGCGGCCGGACCGTCGAGTGGGGCAGCGTCGAGAAGGGCCGCGCGAAGGCCAGGACACTCCTTGCTCTCATGAAAGCCGATCCCGGGGCCCGGTACTTCGACGTAAGTGCCCCCACCGCACCCGCATCGTCGGGCAGTTGACTCGCATCGGCGCAGGCCAGCACCCTGGTTGGGCAGTGCTGCGCCTGATCACATAGGGTGAAAAGAAAAACGGGAGGTTCGGCGTGTTCGTTGAACGTGCGCCGCTTGTCGACTTAGTGTCCTGTTCGGAGAGTCCAAGGAACAGACACACTGGTAACCCTAAACTTCAGCGTTAGGGTTCGGGTCGGCGTTCGGACCGTCCCATTCGGCATCAGTCGTCGGATCGCGAACGTGCGAGGCGACGACACGTAACTCGAGGCGAGAGGCCTTCGACGTGGCAGCACCGCAGAACTACCTCGCAGTCATCAAAGTCATCGGTGTCGGCGGCGGTGGTGTCAATGCCATCAACCGGATGATCGAGGTCGGTCTCAAGGGCGTCGAGTTCATCGCCATCAACACCGACGCGCAGGCGCTGTTGATGAGCGACGCCGACGTCAAGCTCGACGTCGGCCGGGAACTCACGCGCGGCCTCGGGGCCGGAGCCAACCCGGCAGTCGGCCGCAAGGCCGCCGAGGACCACCGTGAGGAGATCGAGGAGGTCCTCAAGGGGGCCGACATGGTCTTCGTGACGGCCGGAGAGGGCGGCGGCACCGGAACCGGCGGCGCGCCCGTCGTGGCCAACATCGCCCGCTCGCTCGGCGCCCTCACCATCGGCGTGGTCACCCGCCCGTTCACCTTCGAGGGCCGGCGCCGCGCCAACCAGGCGGAGGACGGCATCGCGGAACTCCGCGAAGAGGTCGACACCCTCATCGTCATCCCGAACGACCGGCTGCTGTCCATCTCGGACCGCCAGGTCTCGGTCCTCGACGCCTTCAAGTCGGCGGACCAGGTCCTGCTCTCCGGTGTTCAGGGCATCACCGACCTCATCACCACGCCCGGTCTGATCAACCTCGACTTCGCCGACGTCAAGTCCGTGATGTCCGAGGCCGGTTCGGCGCTCATGGGCATCGGCTCGGCCCGCGGCGACGACCGCGCGGTGGCGGCGGCCGAGATGGCGATCTCCTCGCCGCTCCTCGAGGCCTCCATCGACGGCGCCCGCGGCGTGCTGCTCTCCATCTCCGGCGGCTCCGACCTCGGCCTGTTCGAGATCAACGAAGCCGCCCAGCTGGTCAGCGAGGCCGCGCACCCCGAGGCCAACATCATCTTCGGCGCGGTCATCGACGACGCCCTCGGCGACGAGGTGCGGGTCACCGTCATCGCCGCCGGCTTCGACGGCGGCCAGCCGCCGGCCAAGCGGGACAACGTCCTCGGCTCGACCTCCACGCGACGCGAGGAGCCCGTTCAGTCGCGTCCCGCCGAGAGCCGCCCCTCCTTCGGGTCGCTCGGCAGCGTCACGCCCAAGGAGGTCACCCCGGAGCCCGCTCCGGAGCCGGTCAGCGAGCTGCCGGTGTCCCCGCCGGTCCCGCCGTCCCGCTCCTACTCGGACAGCGCGGCCGAGGAACTGGACGTGCCGGACTTCCTGAAGTGATAGGAGAGCGCTCCGAAACGAGCACCGTGAGCGGCGCCCATTTCGCCTTCACCGACAGGTGGGGCGGGGTGAGCGCCGTTCCGTACGAGGAGCTCAACCTCGGCGGAGCGGTCGGCGACGACCCCGGCGCCGTACGCGCGAACCGGGAACTGGCCGCCGAGGCGCTCGGGCTCGACCCTGCCCGGGTCGTCTGGATGAACCAGGTGCACGGGCCGGACGTGGCGGTCGTCGAGGCGCCCTGGGGCTCCTCGGAGATCCCTGCCGTCGACGCGATCGTCACGGCGCGACGGGGGCTCGCGCTCGCCGTCCTCACCGCCGACTGCACGCCCGTCCTGCTGGCCGACCCCGTCGCCGGTGTGGCGGCCGCCGCACACGCGGGACGGCCCGGCATGGTCGCCGGCGTGGTTCCCGCGGCCGTACGGGCCATGGTGGGACTCGGCGCCGATCCGGCCAGGATCGTCGCCCGCACCGGACCCGCGGTCTGCGGACGGTGCTACGAGGTGCCGGACGCCATGCGCGCCGAGGTCGCCGCCGTCGAGCCCGCGGCATACGCCGAGACAAGGCGGGGGACGTCCGCGGTCGATGTGACCGCGGGAGTGCACGCGCAACTGGAACGGCTCGGAGTGCGGGACCGGGAGCAGTCGCCGGTGTGCACGCTCGAATCCGGGGACCACTTCTCTTACCGACGGGACCGCACCACAGGGCGGCTCGCGGGCTATGTCTGGCTGGACTGATGGGGCATGACGGACCGTAAGGCTCAACTCGCCGCGAACCTGGCGAAAGTGGAAGAACGTATCGCGGCGGCCTGCGCGGCCGCCGGACGCAAGCGCGAAGAGGTGACCCTGGTCGTGGTCACCAAGACCTATCCCGCGAGTGATGTGCGGATCCTGTCGGAACTCGGCGTCCGTCACGTGGCCGAGAACCGGGACCAGGACGCGGCACCCAAGGCCGCGGAGTGCTCGGATCTGCCGCTGTTGTGGCATTTTGTCGGTCAATTGCAGACCAACAAGGTGCGTTCTGTGGTCGGTTATGCGGATTTCGTACAGTCCGTCGACCGCTCCCGGCTCGTTGCGACCCTGTCGAAGGAAGCGGTGCGGGCGGAACGCGAAGTGGGGTGCCTCATCCAGGTCGCGCTGGACGCGCAGGAGAGCGGCCGGGGTGAGCGCGGAGGTGTAGGGGTCGGCGGTGTCGGGGAGTTGGCCGACCTCGTCGCGAGGGCCCCGGGACTCCGTCTCGACGGACTGATGACCGTCGCTCCGCTCACCGGCGAGTACGCGGGGCGCCCGCAACTGGCGTTCGAGCGGCTGATGGATTTGTCGACTGTCCTGCGCAGGGCCCATCCGGCTGCGAACATGGTCTCGGCAGGGATGAGCTCGGACCTCGAACAGGCTGTGGCGGCCGGAGCGACACATGTACGCGTCGGTACTGCGGTACTCGGAGTCCGACCCGGCCTCGGGTAACGTCGCCAAGAAGTCGGACCACAGCAGAAAATATGGTCATTTCCGCCAAAGGCGGGCATAACGACCTCGTGGATCGCGGGCACTTGGCAATTCGTCAGCCGATCCACCACAGAGCGGAGGACTCAGAGCATGGCCGGCGCGATGCGCAAGATGGCGGTCTACCTCGGCCTCGTGGAGGACGATGGGTACGACGGCAGAGGATTCGACCCCGACGACGACTTCGAGCCCGAGCTCGACCCGGAACCCGAGCGGGACCGGCGACGGCATGAACCGCCGCACCAGTCACATCAGGCGCACTCGCCCCAACGGGATGAATCGGTACGAGTGGTACAGCCCCCGGCGCAGCGTGACCCGGTGCCGCATTCCGCCTCGCTCGCCGCGGAGTCCGGGCGTCCGGCGCGCATCGCCCCCGTGGCGTCCATCACACAAGAACGTCAGAGCCTGGAGAAGAACGCCCCGGTGATCATGCCCAAGGTCGTGTCGGAACGAGAGCCGTACCGGATCACCACGCTGCACCCCCGGACCTACAACGAGGCCCGTACCATCGGGGAACACTTCCGCGAGGGCACCCCGGTGATCATGAACCTGACGGAGATGGACGATACTGACGCCAAGCGACTTGTCGACTTCGCCGCCGGTTTGGTGTTCGGTCTCCACGGCAGCATCGAGCGGGTGACGCAGAAGGTGTTCCTGTTGTCGCCTGCTAACGTCGATGTCACGGCGGAGGACAAGGCCCGCATCGCAGAGGGCGGGTTCTTCAACCAGAGCTGAGACGCATGACCGGAAACACCGCATGGGAAACAGGGGAGAGGGAAGCACGAGATCATGAGCGTGGTCGGGCAGGTCTTCTACTTCGCGCTGATGTGCTTCCTCATCGTGCTGATTTTCCGGTTGGTCATGGACTACGTCTTCCAGTTCGCCCGCTCATGGCAACCCGGCAAGCCGATGGTGGTCGTTCTGGAGGCCACCTACACTGTCACCGATCCACCGCTCAAGCTTCTGCGGCGGTTCATTCCGCCGCTGCGTCTCGGGGGCGTGGCGCTTGACCTGTCCTTCTTCGTACTGATGATCATCGTCTACATCCTGATCAGACTTGCGCAGAACGTGATGTGAGCGATGTGAACGATACGGTCTTGCCGAATGCCGACGACTACGTTGAGGTGAAGAGATGCCGTTGACCCCCGAGGACGTGCGGAACAAACAGTTCACGACCGTCCGCCTCCGAGAAGGCTATGACGAGGACGAGGTCGATGCCTTCCTCGACGAGGTCGAAGCCGAACTGACTCGCCTGCTCCGCGAGAACGAGGACCTGCGCGCCAAGCTGGCCGCCGCCACGCGCGCGGCCGCGCAGAACCAGCAGCAGCAGGGTATGCGCAAACCGCCCGAGCAGCAGGACCAGCAGGGCCCGCCGCAGGGTATGCGGGGGCCCGGCGCTCCTGTGCCCGCCGGCATATCGGGCCCGCCGCAGGGAATGGGCGGCCCCATGGGTGGCCCGCCTCAGCTCCCGAGCGGTGCGCCGCAGCTGCCCGCGGGCCCCAGCGGCCAGGGCGGTCAGCAGGGCCAGGGCCCCATGGGTCAGGGTCCGATGGGCCAGGGCCCCATGGGTCAGGGTCCGATGGGCCAGGGCCCCATGGGTCAGGGTCCGATGGGTCAGGGTCCGATGGGCCAGGGCCCCATGGGTCAGGGTCCGATGGGTCAGGGTCCGATGGGTCAGGGCCCGATGGGCCAGGGTCCGATGGGTCAGGGCCCGATGGGCCAGGGCCCCGGTCAGATGCAGCAGATGCAGCAGATGGGCGGCCCGATGGGCGGTCCCATGGGTGGCCCGATGGGCGGTCCCATGGGCGGTCACGGTCAGCAGATGCCGCAGCAGGGCCCCGGTGGCGACAGTGCCGCCCGTGTCCTCTCGCTGGCTCAGCAGACCGCCGACCAGGCGATCGCCGAGGCGCGCTCCGAGGCCAACAAGATCGTCGGTGAGGCCCGCAGCCGCGCCGAGGGTCTGGAGCGCGACGCCCGTGCCAAGGCCGACGCCCTGGAGCGGGACGCGCAGGAGAAGCACCGCGTCGCGATGGGCTCCCTGGAGTCCGCCCGCGCCACGCTGGAGCGCAAGGTCGAGGACCTCCGTGGCTTCGAGCGCGAGTACCGCACGCGTCTGAAGTCCTACCTGGAGTCGCAGCTGCGCCAGCTGGAGACGCAGGCGGACGACTCGCTCGCCCCGCCGCGTAACCCGGCCACGGCGTCCCTGCCGCCGTCCTCCGCGCCCTCCATGGCTCCCGCAGGCGCCGGTGCGCCGTCCTACGGAGGCAACCCGGGCATGGGTGGACCGTCTCAGGCGGGACCGTCCTACGGCGGTCAGCAGCAGATGTCGCCCGCGATGACCCAGCCGATGGCTCCGGTGCGGCCCCAGGGCCCGTCGCCGATGCAGCAGGCGCCCTCGCCGATGCGCGGGTTCCTCATCGACGAGGACGACAACTGACGGCCATGAGCACGCCTTAGGCGTCGGCAGCGTTCAGGGCGAGGCCCCCGGATTCCGGGGGCCTCGCCCTTTTGCGCGGTCCACCAGGGGCTGGTACGGAGTCCGGGGGCGGCGCCTGTACGGGAATGGGTGGAGGCGTGCACTCGGGGCGCGGAGCCGTGCTCCTGCGGGGTCCCTGGTGGCCGCGCTCGTACGGGGTGTGCGCGGCGCCGGGGTGTGCGCGGCGCTCGTCACAGAGGCGCACAACGCCGAAGGCCCGGTGCCACCAGGAAATCCTGGTGGCACCGGGCCTTCGGTGCGGGTGTGCCGGTCCTCGTTACGCCTTGCGGAGGCGGAACACCAGGGACAGGCCCTCGTCCGTGAACGGCTCCCCGTAGGCGCCGTCGGCCTCTCCCTGGGCGAAGTCCGTGGCGAGGACCTCGTCGGCGATGAGACCGGCGTGCTCGCCGAGTGCCGCGACGACCGCCGGGTCCGTGGAGGTCCAGCGGAGCGCGATGCGGTCGGCGACGTCGAGGCCGCTGTTCTTGCGGGCCTCCTGGATCAGCCGGATCGCGTCACGGGCCAGGCCCGCCTGCCGCAGCTCCTCGGTGATCTCCAGGTCGAGGGCGACGGTCGCGCCGGAGTCGGAGGCCACCGACCAGCCCTCGCGCGGGGTCTCCGTGATGATGACCTCGTCCGGGGCCAGGGTGACGGTCTCGCCGCCGACCTCGACCGACGCGGTGCCCTCGCGCAGGGCGAGCGACAGGGCGGCGGCATCGGCCCCGGCAATGGCCTTCGCCACATCCTGGACGCCCTTGCCGAAGCGCTTGCCCAGCGCGCGGAAGTTCGCCTTCGCCGTGGTGTCGACCAGTGAGCCGCCGACCTCGGAGAGTGAGGCGAGCGAACTCACATTCAGCTCCTCGGTGATCTGCGCGTGCAGCTCGGTGTCGAGCGTCGCGAAGCCCGTCGCGGCGATCAGCGCGCGCGACAGCGGCTGCCGGGTCTTGACGCCCGACTCCGCGCGCGTGGCCCGCCCGAGCTCGACGAGACGGCGTACGAGCACCATCTGGCGCGACAGCTCCGGGTCGATGACGGACAGGTCCGCCTCCGGCCAGGTCGACAGGTGCACGGACTCGGGGGCGTCGGGGGAGACCGGTACCACCAGGTCCTGCCAGACCCGCTCGGTGATGAACGGGGTCAGCGGGGCCATCAGCCGTGTGACCGTCTCCACGACCTCGTGCAGCGTGCGCAGCGCGGCCTTGTCGCCCTGCCAGAAGCGCCGGCGGGAACGGCGGACGTACCAGTTCGAGAGATCGTCGACGAACGCCGACAGGAGCTTTCCGGCGCGCTGGGTGTCGTACGCCTCCAGAGCCTGCGTCACCTGGTCGGTGAGCGCGTGGAGTTCGGAGAGCAGCCAGCGGTCGAGGACCGGGCGGTCGGCCGGAGCCGGATCGGCCTCGCTGGGCGCCCAGTTGGTGGTGCGGGCGTACAGCGCCTGGAAGGCGACGGTGTTCCAGTAGGTGAGGAGCGTCTTGCGGACGACCTCCTGGATGGTGCCGTGGCCCACGCGCCGGGCCGCCCACGGGGAGCCGCCGGCCGCCATGAACCAGCGCACCGCGTCGGCGCCGTGCTGGTCCATCAGCGGGATCGGCTGCAGGATGTTGCCCAGGTGCTTGGACATCTTGCGGCCGTCCTCGGCGAGGATGTGGCCGAGGCACACCACGTTCTCGTACGAGGACTTGTCGAACACCAGGGTGCCGACGGCCATCAGTGTGTAGAACCAGCCGCGGGTCTGGTCGATGGCTTCGGAGATGAACTGCGCCGGGTAGCGGCTCTCGAAGATCTCCTTGTTCTTGTACGGGTAGCCCCACTGCGCGAACGGCATCGAACCCGAGTCGTACCAGGCGTCGATGACCTCCGGGACGCGCGTCGCCGTCACGCCGCAGCCGTCCTGCGGGCACGGGAAGGTCACCGCGTCGATGTACGGGCGGTGCGGGTCCAGCTCCGACTGGTCGGTGCCGGTCAGCTCGGACAGTTCCGCGCGCGAGCCGACACAGGTGATGTGGCCCTCCTCGCAGGTCCACAGCGGAAGCGGGGTGCCCCAGTAACGGCTGCGTGAGAGCGCCCAGTCGATGTTGTTGTTGAGCCAGTCGCCGAAGCGGCCGTGCTTGACCGACTCCGGGAACCAGTTGGTCCCCTCGTTCTCCTCCAGGAGACGGTCCTTGACGGCTGTGGTGCGGATGTACCAGGAGGGCTGCGCGTAGTACAGGAGCGCGGTGTGGCAGCGCCAGCAGTGCGGGTAACTGTGCTCGTACGGCACGTGCTTGAAGAGCAGGCCGCGGTTCTGGAGGTCCTCGGTGAGCTTTTCGTCCGCCTTCTTGAAGAAGACGCCGCCCACGAGCGGTACGTCCTCCTGGAAGGTGCCGTCGGTGCGGACCGGGTTCACGACCGGGAGGCCGTACGCGCGGCAGACCTTGAGGTCGTCCTCGCCGAAGGCGGGGGACTGGTGGACCAGACCCGTACCGTCCTCGGTCGTCACGTACTCGGCGTTGACCACGAAATGGGCGGGCTCGGGGAACTCGACGAGCTCGAACGGACGTTGATACGTCCAGCGCTCCATCTCGGCACCCGTGAAGGACTCGCCCGTGGTCTCCCAGCCCTCGCCGAGCGCCTTCTCGACGAGCGGCTGCGCGACGACGAGCTGCTCCTCGCCGTTCGTCACGACGACGTAGGTGACGCCCGGGTGGGCGGCGACCGCGGTGTTGGAGACCAGCGTCCACGGCGTGGTCGTCCACACCAGGAGCGCGGCCCGGCCGGCCAGCGGACCGGAGGTGAGCGGGAAACGGACGTACACGGAGGGGTCGACGATGGTCTCGTAGCCCTGGGCCAGCTCGTGGTCCGACAGGCCCGTCTCGTCGCGCGGGCACCAGGGCGCCACACGGTAGTCCTGGACCAGCAGGCCCTTGTTGAAGATCTCCTTGAGCGACCACCACACGGACTCGATGTACTCGGGGTCCATGGTCCGGTAGGCGTCGTCGAGGTCGACCCAGTAGCCCATGCGGTTCGTCAGCTCGGTGAACGCGTCCGTGTGGCGGGTCACGGACTGGCGGCACCGGTCGTTGAACTCGGCGATGCCGTACGCCTCGATGTCCTGCTTGCCGGTGAAGCCGAGCTCCTTCTCGACCGCGAGCTCCACCGGGAGGCCGTGGCAGTCCCAGCCGGCCTTGCGGGCCACGTGATAGCCGCGCATGGTGCGGAAGCGCGGGAAGACGTCCTTGAAGACGCGCGCTTCGATGTGGTGGGCGCCCGGCATGCCATTGGCGGTGGGCGGACCTTCGTAGAACACCCACTCCGGTCGGCCCTCGGACTGCTCAAGGCTCTTGGCGAAGATCTTCTGCTCGCGCCAGAAGTCGAGCACGGCGTGCTCGAGGGCGGGCAGGTCGACCTGGGCGGGCACCTGGCGGTACGTCGGCGCTGTCATCGGCGAGCTTCCTCCAACGGACTTTCTGCCTTCCGTCGGAGGGACGAGAGCCGTGTTGCTACGGACGCCGTGTGCGGCGCGCTCCCGCGGTACCACCCTCCTTGGCTCCCCGGTGCGCCGTTCGCATCGGTGAGCCCCCTCATTGGGGTCGCGATGCCGGGTCTACTGGCCCCAGAGGGGTGTTCTTCCGGCGGCTCCGGGGTGATCTTCGCGTCGCGCCGGCCCCCGGGCTTCCACCGCCCCCGGGTCGCTCCTGGCCGCTTACGCCGCTACTCGTCCCCATCCACGCTTCTCGCTCCGCCCAGTGTACGGCGCCCCGGGGACGGCGGCCGACCGGTTTTCCCGGGCACCTCCGTGGCCTGCGCGGTGACCCGAATGGCGAGGCGAGCGGGTCCGGATCCCGGGACGGCGGGCCCGGCGGATTACCCGGCGGGGAGCTGGGCACAACGCATGCAGACTCGCCGCGCGGGGCTCGCGGGGCGGGCGAATCGTGGGCGGGCCCCGTTGCCGCGGGCCAGAAGTCGATTTATCGTCCCAGCACGATTCGCGAGCAAGATCACAATATGTGAAGGGGCCGCGGCCATGGTGGCGAAGAAGACCGCCGTACAGCAGTCGGCGTCCGGCAGATCCACGAGTGCGGCGGCCAGGAACGAGGGTGGGAAGAAGAACGCGCGGACGGCCCCCGCGACAGCCGAGGCGACGTCCTTGAAGACGACTGCCACGAAATCGGCGTCCCCGAAGACCGAGTCCCTGAAAACCGCGTCCCCGAAGGCGTCGGCCAAGAAGCCGGCCGCCAGGAAGACCACCGCGAAGAAGGCGGCGGCAGCGGCGAGGAAGCCCGCGCCCGGGAAGTCCGCGGCCAAGAAGAGCACCGGCACGGCGAGGAAGAGCACCGGCACGGCCAAGAAGACGGCCGCTTCCGCGGCCCAGGGTGCGGCCGAGGCCGCGAACACGACGGGAGCCACGACGGTGGTTGCGAAGAAGACCCATGGCACGGCCACGGCCGCCAAGAAGGCCACCGC
Organism: Streptomyces sp. NPDC002742; assembly: GCF_042888885.1. Lineage (NCBI taxonomy): Bacteria > Bacillati > Actinomycetota > Actinomycetes > Kitasatosporales > Streptomycetaceae > Streptomyces > Streptomyces sp. NPDC002742. Next base: position 267,057 of record NZ_JBIAQF010000008.1, on the reverse strand, counting down.
GGTCCCCAAGGCGAGGATCGCCGCGGTGGAGCCCGGAGAGCTCGCGGTACGCCCGGGGGAGGACCCGTGGACCCCGGAGGAGGCCGGGGAGGCCCGCGCGGAGCTGCAGTCGGAGGCGCTGCGGCTGCGTACCGAGATCTCGTCGTCCGAGGAGGCTCTCGCGGGCCTGATGCGGGACTCGGGCGACGGCGCGGGTGACGACCAGGCGGACACCGGTACGAAGAACATCACGCGCGAGCACGAGATGGCGCTCAACTCGAACGCGCGCGAAATGCTGGAGCAGACCGAGCGCGCCCTGGACCGCCTCGACGCGGGCACCTACGGGCTCTGCGAGAACTGCGGCGACCCCATCGGGAAGGCCCGTATGCAGGCCTTCCCGCGCGCCACCCTCTGCGTCGAGTGCAAGCAGAAGCAGGAACGCAGGCACTGAATCCCGGGGACCGCGCGGGAACGCCACCGCCTCGCGTTCGGCGGGAGCTCCTGAGCCTGTGGGCCCGGGAGCGTGTGCCGTACCCTCGTCCTCAGTCAGGAACCTAGGTCGAGGGACTCACTCACGTGGCAGAGGCGGAGCGCATCATCGGTACGCCGGACATTCCAGGGGCGGCGGGGGCCGGGCCGGAGCAGTCCGACGGGAACGCGGCGTCCGGCGACCGGTCCGGCGCCGCCGCGCCGGCCCCGGCCGAGCGGCCCAGGGGCAAGCGCAGGATCGCCGTGCTCTTCACGGTGGCCGTATTGGCGTACGCCCTTGACCTCGTCAGCAAGATGGTCGTGGTGGCGAAGCTGGAGCACCACGACTCGATCGAGATCATCGGGGACTGGCTGAAGCTGGAGGCGATCCGCAACGCGGGCGCCGCCTTCGGCTTCGGTCAGGCGTTCACGATCATCTTCACGGTGATCGCGGCGGCGGTGATCGTCGTCATCGCCCGGCTCGCCCGCAAGCTGTACAGCGTGCCGTGGGCCATCGCCCTGGGCCTGCTGCTGGGCGGCGCGCTCGGCAACCTGACCGACCGGATCTTCCGCTCGCCCGGCGTGTTCCAGGGCGCGGTCGTGGACTTCATCGCGCCCAAGCACTTCGCCGTCTTCAACCTCGCCGACTCGGCGATCGTCTGCGGCGGCATCCTGATCGTTCTGCTCTCCTTCCGGGGCCTCGACCCGGACGGCACGGTCCACAAGGACTGAGACGCGGTCCGCAAAAACTGAGACGCGGTCCACAAGGACTGACGCACGGGCCGTCGGACAGACCCGCCGGCCGGGCGCTCGCGGCCCGCGTACCGGCCGTCGGGCGGCCCTCCCCGGGCACTGGCGTTCGGTCCGTGGTCCGGTGGTGTCCGAGCAGTCCGGCATACTCGACGGGTGAGCACCGTTCCCGAGATCCGCACCCTGCCCGTGCCCGACGGCCTGGAGGGCGAGCGTGTCGACGCCGCCATCTCCCGCATGCTGGGCTTCTCCCGTACCAAGGCCGCAGAGCTCGCCGCGGCGGGGAAGGTCACGGTCGACGGCTCGGTGGTCGGCAAGTCCGAGCGGGTGCACGGCGGCGCCTGGCTCGAAGTCGAGATGCCCGGGGCCCCCGCGCCCGTCCAGATCGTCGCCGAGCACGTCGAGGGCATGGAGATCATCCACGACGACGACGACGTGCTCGTGATCGTCAAGCCCGTCGGTGTCGCCGCGCACCCCAGCCCCGGCTGGTCGGGACCGACCGTCATCGGCGGTCTCGCGGCCGCCGGCTACCGGATCTCGACCTCCGGCGCCGCCGAGCGCCAGGGCATCGTGCACCGCCTCGACGTGGGCACCTCGGGCCTGATGACGGTCGCCAAGTCGGAGTACGCGTACACGTCGCTCAAGCGCCAGTTCAAGGAGCGCACGGTCGACAAGCGCTACCACGCGCTCGTGCAGGGCCACCCGGACCCGACCAGCGGCACCATCGACGCACCCATCGGACGCCACCCGAACCACGACTACAAGTGGGCGGTCACGGCCGAGGGCAAGCCCTCGGTCACCCACTACGACCTGGTCGAGGCGTTCCGTGCCGCCTCCCTGCTCGACATCAAGCTGGAGACCGGGCGCACCCACCAGATCCGCGTCCACATGGCCGCCCACCGCCACCCCTGCGTCGGCGACCTGACCTACGGCGCGGACCCCACGCTCGCCAAGCGCCTCGGTCTCACCCGCCAGTGGCTGCACGCGGTGCGGCTCGGCTTCGAGCACCCCGGGGACGGGCGCTGGGTGGAGTTCGAGAGCGACTACCCCGAGGACCTGCAGAAGGCGCTCGACAGGGTCCGTGAGGAGAGCTACGCGTGAGCGGCGGTCCGGACGGGGCGGCGGACGTCGCCCCGGTGGTGCGAGGCATCGCGTACGAGGTGCGGGTCGCCGAGGACGCCGCCGACCGTGAGGCCTGCTTCGCGGTGCGCAAGGACGTCTTCGTCGGCGAGCAGGGCGTCCCGGAGGACATCGAGTACGACGCGTACGACCCCGGCGCCCTGCACGTGCTGGCGGTCCGCGAGGACGGCGTACCGCTCGGCACCGGGCGTCTCCTGGAGGGTGCGGCGGCCGCGGCGAAGGCGGGCGGGGACCTGACCGTCGGCTCGCTCGGGCGGCTCGCCGTGACGCGCGAGGCGCGCGGGCTCGGCGTCGGCGCCGCGCTCGTCCGTGCCATCGAGATCGCGGCCCGCGCGCGTGGCCTGGCCGCCGTGGACCTGCACGCGCAGACCCACGCGCTGGGGTTCTACGAGCGGCTCGGGTACGTGGCGTACGGCCCGGAGTTCGCGGACGCCGGAATGCCGCACCGCGCGATGCGCAAGGCCCTGTGAGCGGGGATTGCCGTAGGCGCGTGGCACGCTTGGGGTCTGGTTCGCCTGTGATCGTCTAGACCCCGCCGGAGCGCTGACCGTGGATCAGTTGGCCCTGCTGTTCGTGCTGCTGCTCGGGGCCGTGATCAGTGTCCCGGTGGGAGAGCGGTTCGGGCTTCCCGCGCCGGTCCTGATGACCTTGCTCGGCATGGTGCTTGCCGTGCTGGACTTCGTCCCGAACGTGGACATCCCGCCGGAGTTCATCCTGCCCGCGCTGCTGCCGCCGCTGCTGTACGCCGCGGTGCGGCGCACCTCGTGGAGACAGTTCGCGGCGAACAGACGTCCGATCTTCCTGCTCGCCGTGGCTCTGGTGTTCGTCACCACGCTGGCCGTGGCCGCGGTCGCGAGCTCGATCGTGCCGGGCCTGCCGCTCGCCGCCGCCTTCGCGCTCGGCGCGCTGGTGGCGCCCCCCGACCCGGTCGCGGCGACCGCCGTCGCGGGACAGCTGGGCCTGCCGCGCCGGCTGGTGTCGATCCTGGAGGGCGAGGGGCTCTTCAACGACGTGACGGCCATCGTGCTGTACCACGTCGCGATCGCCGCCGCGGTCAGCGGGAGCTTCTCGCCGTGGCGGGCCGGACTCGACCTCGTGCTCTCCGCCGTCGTCGCGCTCGCCATGGGAGTCGCCCTCGGATGGGCGGCGAACAGACTGATGACGATCGTCGGAGACGCCACCCTCCAGATCGGGCTGACCCTGCTCGTGCCGTACGCCGCGTACGTGCTGGCCGAGGAACTGCACGGGTCGGGGGTGCTCGCCGTGCTCACCACCGCGCTGTTCCTCGCGGAGTACGCCACCGACGCCGACGACGTCATGACCCGGCTCGCCGGGTCGACCGTCTGGGACGTGGTGGACACGCTCGTCACCGGCGTCGCCTTCGGGCTCATCGGGCTCGAACTCCACAACGCGATCCGTACGGCGGCGGGGCGCTGGGGCGAGATGCTCGGCTGGGCCGCCACGATCGTGGTCGTGGTCGTGCTCGTACGCCTGGCGTGGCTGCTGCCCGCGACCTGGCTGACCAAACGGCTGCACGCCAAGCGGGACTACGACGAGGAGATCCCGACGTCGTGGCGGGAGACCGTGGTCATGTGGTGGGCCGGGATGCGCGGGGTGGCCTCCGTGGCCCTGGCTCTCGCGATCCCGCTGAAGATGGACGACGGGTCGCCGTTCCCCGACCGGGACGAGATCGTGTTCATCGCGTTCGGGGTGATCATGGCGACCCTGGTGATCCAGGGGCTCACCCTGCCGTGGCTGGTCCGAAGGCTCGGGGTGCGGGCCGACGAGGACGTGGAGAAGGCCTTCGAGAAGGAGCTGGCGGTACGGGCCGCCAAGGCCGCGAAGCGGCGGCTGCGGGAGATCGAGGAGGTGGAGGAGCTGCCGGAGGAGGTCTCCGAGCAACTGCTGCGCCGGGCCTTCGAGATCGGCGTGCGGATCAGCCCCGACATGGGGGACGAGGAGCGGCGCGACGCACACCTGCAGCGGGTGAGGCGGATGAAGCGGATGCGGCGGATCCAGGGGGAGATGATGAGCGCGGCCCGGCACGAGGTGCTGTCCGCGCGGAGCGAGCCCGGGGCCGACCCGGAGATCGTGGACCGGGTCCTCAGACACCTCGACGTCCGCAGCCTCCGCTGATCCGGCCGGGGACCGGAGGGCGGCCCTCGGTCCCCGGGATCCGGGGGTCAGCCGCGGCCCGGGCCCGTCCGGGGTGGTTCGTGGGTGTGGCGGCCGTGGTTCGCGCGGGCCGCCACGCCGTCCGCGCCGTCCGGCTCCGCGCGCTCCTGGCGGCCGATCCGCCCCGGGGGCAGCACCGCGTCGGCCGTGTTGACGCGGGGCAGCGCGTAGGGGTGCTGTTCGGTCAGCCAGCGGATCAGCCCCTCGCGGACGGTGACCCGTACCTTCCAGATGTCGTCCGCGTCCTTAGCGGTGACCAGGGCGCGCACCTGCATGGTGTTGGGCGTCGAGTCGGTGACGACGAGGCCGTAGTCGCGGCCGTCCCAGGCGGGGCACTCGCGCAGGATGTCGCGCAGCTTCCCGCGCATCGCCTCCACCGGAGCGCAGTGGTCGACGTGCAGGAAGACGATGCCGGTCATCTGCGGGGTGCCGCGCGACCAGTTCTCGAACGGCTTGGACGTGAAGTACGACACCGGCATGGTGATCCGGCGTTCGTCCCACGTCCGCACGGTCAGGAACGTCAGGGTGATCTCCTCCACCGTGCCCCACTCGCCGTCGACCACCACGGTGTCGCCGAGCCGCACCATGTCCCCGAAGGCGATCTGCAGTCCGGCGAAGAGGTTCGCGAGCGTGGACTGGGCGGCGACACCGGCGACGATGCCGAGGATCCCGGCCGAGGCCAGCAGCGAGGCCCCGGCCGCGCGCATCGCCGGGAAGGTGAGCAGCATCGCGGCGATCGCGACCACGCCGACGACCGCCGTGACGACCCGCTGGATCAGCGCGACCTGGGTGCGGACCCGGCGGACCCGCGCCGGATCGCGGTGCGCGTTCGCGTAGCGGGTGTACGAGGTCTCGACGACCGCCGTGGCGATGCTCACCACGAGCCAGGCGGCGGCGCCGATGAGGATCAGGGTCAGTGTCCGGCCGATGCCGATCCGGTGTTCCACCAGCAGCTTCGCCTGGTCGTACGAGCCTCTGAGCAGAGCCGCGAACAGGACCAGCTGGAAGGGGACACGGCCGCGGCGGAGCAGACCCCACAGGGAGGTCTCGCTGTGCCGGTCGTCCGCCCGACGCAACAGGCGGTCCACGGACCACCCGATGAGCAGCGTGAGCACGACCGAGCCGCCGACGACGATCACCGGGCGCAGTACGTTCTCCATGCCTGAGAACGTAACCGGCCATGGGCGTCATGAACATGTGTTCTCCGAGCGGAACGGGGTATCAGCGCGACCCGGCGCGGGGTGTCTCCACCACGGGCCGGGCCGGTCCTCGGCACCTGGCACGGGCCGGTCCTCGGCACCCGGCACGGGCCGGTCCTCGGTACCCGGCACGGGCCGGTCCTCGGTACCCGGCACGGGCATTGTCCCCTCGTCCGGCACGGGCCCTGACGGCCGCCGGCGCTGTCCGGGCCGGGTGACGGGGACAATGGGACGCATGAACATCATGCTCTTTCACTCGACCTACGGTCTCCGGCCGGCGGTGCGCGCGGCGGCGGACCGGCTGCGGGCCGCGGGACACGAGGTGTGGACGCCCGATCTCTTCGAGGGGCGCACCTTCGAGACCGTCGAGGAGGGCATGGCCTTCAGCGACGAGACCGGCAAGGACGAGCTGCTCAAGCGGGCGGTCCTGGCCGCCGCGCCCTACTCCGAGCGCGGCCTGGTCTACGCCGGCTTCTCCCTCGGCGCCTCCATCGGCCAGACCTTGGCACTCGGCGACGAGAAGGCCCGCGGGCTGCTCCTGCTGCACGGCACGTCGGACATCGCCGAGAGCGCGTCGGTGGACGAACTCCCGGTCCAGCTGCATGTCGCCGAGCCCGACCAGTTCGAGACGGACGACTGGCTGAGCGCCTGGTACCTCCAGATGCAGAGAACCGGCGCCGACGTGGAGATCTACCGTTACGCGGGCGCCGGGCACCTCTACACCGACCCAGGCCTGCCCGACTACGACGCCGAGGCGGCCGAGGCCACCTGGAAGGTGGCACTCGGCTTCCTCGAGTCGCTCTAGCGGTTCACCGCGACGGGGCGACAGTCTTCCGACAGCCAGGCCCGGGTCGTCCGTCGGACGACCCGGGCCTGGCTGTTCACCGCCGACCGGCTGCGACGGCGCCGCGCAACGTCGGAGACCCTAGCCCGGGAAGCATTCCTTGGGCGGGTGCACCTGTGACGGGAAGTGCGCGGACCACACCCAGCTCGTCGGCTTGGAGTTGTAGATCCTGAACCACCGTTCCCCCGAAGGGGTCTTGGTGGTCGAGCACTGGATCCGCAGGGTGGTGCCCCGCGGCTCCGTGCGGAACCTGGTCGAAGAGGAAGTGGGCTGGGCGTAGATCGGGGAGCTTTCCGCCGTGGTCAGGTTGACGTACGCCGGTGCCGCCGCCTTGGCCTCCTGGGCTTCGGCGGATGTGGCGGTGACTCCGGCGAGTGCCAGGGCGGCGCCGAGCACCGCGGTCTTCGTCAGGACACTTTGGGGGGTGGCCATTTGACTCCAATCGTGGGTAGAGCTGACGGAACACCAGTTCGGTGATCCGCCAGCGCGTTCGACACTATCAAGACCATTTCGGCGGAACCCAAGATTTTTCTCTACACCGGGTCGTATGTCCGCTCGATCTTCTGCGTGTTGCTGCGCGTGCGGTACGAACGGGCCCAGGACGAGGTCGCGTTCGGGTTCGTGCGGTCGGAGAGCACGTAGTAGTCCATCTGCGCGCGGTCGGCGGTGATGTCCAGGACGCCGTAGCCGTGGCGGTCGGTGTCGACCCAGTGGACGTGACGGTTGGCCGCGCGGATGACCGGGGAGGCGATGGCGGAGACGGTGCCCTCGGGGACCTTGACGATGTCGTCGAGGTTGTCGGAGGTCACCGAGGTGACCACGAACTCCGTGGCGGCGGAGGCGGACAACGGGTACGTGCCGGCGTCCACCGGCACGTCGTTGGCCCAGGCCATGTGGATGTCACCGGTCAGGAAGACCGTGTTGCGGATGGCGTTGGAGCGCAGGTGTGCGAGCAGTTCGCGGCGGTCGTCCGTGTAGCCGTCCCACTGGTCGGTGTTGAGGGCGATGCCCTCCTGCGGGAGACCGAGCAGTTTGGCGAGCGGCTTGAGCAGGTCGGCGGAGAGGGAGCCCACCGCGAACGGCGAGATCATCACGGAGTTGCCGACCAGCCGCCAGGTGGTGTCCGAGGCCTTGAGCCCGGACTTCAGCCAGTCGAGCTGGGCGCGGCCGGTGATCGTACGGTCCGGGTCGTCGACCGATCCGCTCGCCGTGGACGCCTGCTGCGACCTGAAGGAGCGCAGGTCGAGCAGCGCGAGGTCGGCGAGCTTGCCGAAGCGCAGCCTGCGGTAGGTGGTGCCGGCGATGGCGGGGCGGACCGGCATCCACTCGAAGTAGGCCTGTTTCGCGGCGGCCTGACGGTCCGTCCAGGCGCCCTCGGCGCCCTCGGTGTGGTTGACCGCGCCGCCCGACCAGGAGTTGTCCGCGAACTCGTGGTCGTCCCAGATCGCGACGACCGGCGCCTTGTGGTGCAGGGCCTGAAGGTCCGGGTCGGTCTTGTAACGGCCGTGCCGGGTGCGGTAGTCGGCGAGGGTGAGGATCTCGTTGGCGGGGGAGTGCGGCCGTACGACCGTGCCGCGGGTCCCGTAGTCGCCGGACTTGTACTCGTAGATGTAGTCGCCGAGGTGCAGCCAGGCGTCCAGGTCGCCCCGCGCCGCGAGGTGACGGTACGCCGAGAAGTAGCCGGCCTCCCAGTTGGCGCAGGAGACCACGCCGAAGCGCAGTCCCGGCACGGCGGCGTCCGCCGCCGGCGCGGTGCGGGTGCGCGCCGGAGGCGAGTCGGTGCCGCCCGCCGAGAACCGGAACCAGTAGTCGGTGGCCGGAGCGAGACCGCGGATGTCCGCTTTGACGGTGTGGTCGGAGGCGGCCGTCGCGAGGGTGGAACCCTTGGCGACGATCGTGGTGAACGCCTTGTCCCTGGCGACGGTCCAGCTCACCTCGGTGTCCGGGCCGAGGCCGGATCCCGGTACCGCCTCGGAGGCGGGCGTCACCCGGGTCCACAGCAGGATGCCGTCGGGCAGTGGGTCACCGGAGGCGACGCCGTGCAGGAAGGCGGGCGCCTCGGCGGCGCGGGCGGGCAGCGCGGAGGCCAGCGGGCCGGCCAGGACGGCGGTCGCGGCCGCGGCCTTGACGACCGTACGGCGGCGGGGCGAGAGGGAGTTGGCGCTCTGGGAAGATCTGAGTCGACTGGTCACGAGCGATCAGGTTACTGATCAGTACACGCCGGAGCGGGCGAACCCGGAAAGTTCGCCCGCTCTTCACGCGGAGGCTGGATTCCCTGCCGGCGTCAGCCCTTGAGAGCCGCGCCCACCACCCTGTCGAAGTCGGCCACCGTCAGGAGCGGCGTGCTCTGGCCGTCGGCCGTGAGCTGCTTGCCGTCCATGACGAAGCCCGGGGTGCCGGTCACGCCGTCCTTGTTGTCGTCGAAGGTCTTCGACATGGCCACGGCCCAGGCGTCGTAGGTTCCCTTCTTGACCGCGTCCTGGAACTGCGTGTTGTTCTTCAGTGCGGAGACGGTGTTCGCGACCTTGATGAGGTAGGCGTCGTCCTTGAACTTGTCCGTCGTCTCCTCCGGGTGCCACTTCGCCGAGTAGAGCGCGCTCTTGTACTCGGCGAACGCCTCGGGGCTGACGTTCAGCGCGGCGCCCAGGGCGCTCAGGGCGTTCTTGGATCCCTGGCCGTTGTCCTTGCTGTCGATGAAGGTGGCGCCGACGTACTGGATCTTGAACTTGCCGTCGGCGAGGTCCTTCTTGACGGTCGCGCCGACGGTCTGCTCGAAGCTGGCGCACACGGGGCAGCGCGGGTCCTCGTAGACCTTGAGGGTCTTCTTGGCGGTGGCCTTGCCGATGACGACGGTGGTGCCCTTGGTGCCCGTGGAGTTGGCCGGCGCCACGACCTTGGCGTCCTTCAGGCCCTCCCAGTAACTGGGCTTGTTGTTCTGCACGACCGCGTAGCCGATGCCGCCCGCTATCGCGAGGACCGCGACGAGGGAGCCGGCCACGATCGCCTGGCGCTTGATCTTGTCGCGCTTGGCCTGCCGCTCGCGCTCGACGCGCAGCTTCTCGCGCGCCGCCGTCTTCGACGCCTGGCTGTTCCGCTTGCTCATAGTGGTGATCTCCATCGGGGACGCGCACACGTGGTACGCGGAATACGTAAGGGGGGCTGCTGGTGCTCAGGGCTGTTCTCGGGAACGTTTCGTTCAGACGCCGTCGCACGGAGGTGTGGCGGGTGAGCCGTGGCCCTGGGGCGGTCGCTCAAGGGGGCGTGGCTCAGGAGTCGTCGCTCAGACGAGAACGGCCGGGCGGGGCGGTCCGCGGCGTCCCAGGGAGTGCACGAACAGGCGGGTACGGGCGGCGGTCGGCCGGCGTTCGGTGCGCGGCAGCGGACGGACCGGGGCGAGCCGTACGGTCACCGCGGCGACCGCGAGCAGCAGCGGCCGGAAGGTCGAGGCGGCCACCGCGCGCAGCAACTGGTCCAGGGCGCGCTCGCCGCGGCGCAGCCAGGCGGCCGCGAGCAGACCGACGCTGACATGCGCGCCGAGCAGCAGCCACGCGGCCGCCGGGTCGGCGTGCGCGAGCAGGGCGGCGGCACGGTCGGGGGCGCCGCCGGTCACCCGGGACAGCGGGGAACCCACGCTGCCGCCGCCGCACAGCACGTCGAGGCCGACCGAGCGCAGCGGGCCCGCGACCGGGCCGCCCGTCCTGCCGTAACAGACGTGCTGGCCCGTGGTGAACACGGTGTCGGCGGCCAGTTCCAGCGGGACGAGCAGCGCGGCGATCCGGCCGAATCCCCGCTCACGGCCCGCCAGCGCGAAGGAGAGCGCGAAGACGGCGGCGGTGATCGTGGCCACGGTGGTCAGCGGCAGCGGCATCCGGGACAGCAGCACGTGCGACGCGGCGGAGAGCGTCACGACGACGGCCGTGAACACGGCCGCGCGTACGGCTCTGAGCTGGGTCCCGGATATGTCCATAGCGGAGGCGAGTCTCCCACGTGCTCCCGTAAGCGCCCCCTAAAGGGTTCCTGTGCGTTACGGGAGCGTTGTGAGACGACCGGTCGCGTGGATCACAGCCCCGCGGCCGGCCGTGCGGCCTACAGTCCCGGGATCCGTCCGTTGCGGAACAGGTCCACGAAGATCTGGTGGTCACCGCGCGCGCGGGTGCCGTAGCCGTGGGCGAAGTCCACCAGGAGGTCGGCGAAGCCGTCCTCGTCGGCCGCGATGGCCGCGTCGATGGCCCGCTCGGTGGAGAACGGCACCAGCTCCGAGTGGCCGCTCTCGTCGTCCGCCGCGGCGTGCATCGTGGCGGTGGACCGGCCGAGGTCCGCGACGACCGCGGCGATCTCCTCGGGGTCGTCGATGTCGCCCCAGTCCAGGTCGACCGCGTACGGAGAGACCTCGGCGACCAGCTGGCCGGCCCCGTCCAGCTCGGTCCAGCCCAGCCACGGGTCGGCGTGTGCCTGGAGGGCGCGCTGCGAGATCACCGTGCGGTGGCCCTCGTGCTGGAAGTAGCCGCGGATCGCGGAGTCCGTGATGTGCCGGGAGACGGCCGGGGTCTGGGCCTGCTTGATGTAGATCACCACATCGTTCTCCAGGGCGTCGCTGTTGCCCTCCAGGAGGATGTTGTACGACGGCAGGCCGGCCGAGCCGATGCCGATGCCGCGGCGGCCCACGACGTCCTTCACACGGTACGAGTCCGGGCGGGTCAGCGAGGACTCCGGCAGAGTCTCCAGATAGCCGTCGAAGGCCGCGAGGACCTTGTACCGGGTGGCGGCGTCCAGCTCGATGGAGCCGCCGCCCGGCGCGAAGCGGCGCTCGAAGTCACGGATCTCCGTCATCGAGTCGAGCAGCCCGAAGCGGGTCAGCGACCGGGCGTCGCGCAGCGCGTCCAGCAGCGGGCCCTCGGCGGTGTCCAGCGTGAAGGGCGGCACCTCGTCGCTCTTGGCGCCGGTGGCGAGCGCGTGGATGCGCTCGCGGTAGGCGGCCGCGTACACCCGCACCAGCTCGGTGATCTGCTCGTCACTGAGCGCCTTCGCGTAGCCGATGAGGGCCACGGAGGCGGCGAAGCGCTTGAGGTCCCACGTGAAGGGGCCGACGTAGGCCTCGTCGAAGTCGTTCACGTTGAAGATCAGACGGCCCTGGGCGTCCATGTACGTGCCGAAGTTCTCCGCGTGCAGGTCGCCGTGGATCCACACGCGCGAGGTGCGCTCGTCCAGGTACGGGCCGCCCCGCCGGTCCTGGTCGAGGTCGTGGTAGAAGAGCGCCGCGGTGCCGCGGTAGAACGCGAACGCGGAGGCCGCCATCTTGCGGAACTTCACGCGGAACGCGGCCGGGTCGGCGGCCAGGAGCTCGCCGAAGGCGGTGTCGAAGACGGCGAGGATCTGCTCGCCGCGTTGCTCGGCGCTGAGCTGCGGGACCGACATCGCTGGGTGCCTCCTGGTGCAGGTGGTGCGTGGCTGACAGGGCGGGCGCGCCGCCCCGGGGACAAGGGGGTCCGTCCACTTCCAACGGACGAAGATACGCGGGAGTGCCCGGGTTCCGGCGGCGAACGCCCACCCGGATCACGCGCCCCCGCATGAAGGTACGGATGATCCTCCGCCGAGTGTCAGTCCGGCGTCATAGACTTCGACGCTGACCCCCCAGACTGTTCGCAGCCTGTCACCCATGGTTCTTCCTGGAGGCCGAAACCGTGTCGAAGCCGCCGTTCACGCACCTGCACGTCCACACCCAGTACTCGCTGCTGGACGGTGCCGCGCGGCTCAAGGACATGTTCGACGCCTGCAACGAGATGGGCATGACCCATATCGCGATGAGCGACCACGGCAACCTCCACGGGGCCTATGACTTCTTCCACACGGCGAAGAAGGCGGGTGTCACCCCGATCATCGGCATCGAGGCGTACGTCGCCCCGGAGTCCCGGCGCAACAAGCGCAAGATCCAGTGGGGCCAGCCGCACCAGAAGCGCGACGACGTGTCCGGTTCGGGCGGTTACACGCACAAGACGATCTGGGCGTCGAACCGGACCGGCCTGCACAACCTCTTCAAGCTCTCCTCGGACGCGTACGCCGAGGGCTGGCTCCAGAAGTGGCCCCGGATGGACAAGGAGACGATCTCCAAGTGGTCGGAGGGGCTCATCGCCTCCACCGGCTGCCCCTCCGGCGAACTCCAGACCAGGCTCCGCCTCGGCCAGTTCGACGAGGCACTGAAGTCGGCCGCCGAATACCAGGACATCTTCGGCAAGGACCGCTACTTCCTCGAGCTGATGGACCACGGCATCGAGATCGAGCGCCGGGTCCGCGACGGGCTCCTGGACATCGGCAAGAAGCTCGGCATCCCGCCCCTGGTGACGAACGACTCGCACTACACGTACGCGCACGAGGCGACCGCCCACGACGCCCTGCTGTGCATCCAGACCGGCAAGAACCTCTCGGACCCGGACCGCTTCCGCTTCGACGGCACCGGCTACTACCTGAAGACGACGGACGAGATGTACGCCGTCGACTCCTCGGACGCCTGGCAGGAGGGCTGCGCCAACACCCTCCTGGTGGCCGAGAAGATCGACACCACCGGCATGTTCGAGGCGAAGAACCTCATGCCGAAGTTCGACATCCCGGACGGCTTCACCGAGGTCACCTGGTTCCAGGAGGAGGTGCGCCTCGGCATGGAGCGCCGCTTCCCCGGCGGCGTCCCCGACGACCGCCAGAAGCAGGCCGAGTACGAGATGGACGTCATCATCCAGATGGGGTTCCCGGGGTACTTCCTCGTCGTCGCCGACTTCATCATGTGGGCCAAGAAGCAGGGCATCGCGGTCGGCCCCGGCCGTGGCTCCGCGGCCGGCTCGATCGTCGCGTACGCCATGGGCATCACCGACCTCGACCCCATCCCGCACGGCCTGATCTTCGAGCGGTTCCTGAACCCCGAGCGCGTCTCCATGCCCGACGTCGACATCGACTTCGACGAGCGTCGGCGCGTCGAGGTGATCAGGTACGTGACCGAGAAGTACGGCGCCGACAAGGTCGCCATGATCGGCACGTACGGCAAGATCAAGGCGAAGAACGCCATCAAGGACTCCGCGCGCGTGCTGGGCTACCCGTACGCGATGGGTGACCGGCTCACCAAGGCGATGCCCGCCGACGTCCTCGGCAAGGGCATCGACCTGAACGGCATCACCGACTCCTCGCACCCCCGCTACAGCGAGGCCGGCGAGATCCGCGGGATGTACGAGAACGAGCCGGACGTGAAGAAGGTCATCGACACCGCCAAGGGCGTCGAGGGCCTGGTCCGGCAGATGGGCGTGCACGCCGCCGGCGTGATCATGTCCAGCGAGCCCATCGTCGACCACGCGCCCATCTGGGTGCGGCACACCGACGGCGTGACCATCACCCAGTGGGACTACCCCCAGTGCGAGTCACTGGGCCTGCTGAAGATGGACTTCCTGGGTCTGCGCAACCTGACGATCATGGACGACGCCATCAAGATGGTGAAGGCCAACAAGGGCGTCGACCTGGAGATGCTCGCCCTCCCGCTGGACGACCCCAAGACGTTCGAACTGCTCTGCCGCGGTGACACCCTCGGTGTCTTCCAGTTCGACGGCGGCCCGATGCGCTCGCTGCTCCGCCAGATGCAGCCCGACAACTTCGAGGACATCTCCGCCGTCTCGGCCCTGTACCGGCCGGGCCCGATGGGCATGAACTCGCACATCAACTACGCGGAGCGCAAGAACAAGCGCCAGGAGATCACCCCGATCCACCCGGAGCTGGAGAAGCCGCTGGAAGAGGTCCTGGCCGTCACCTACGGCCTGATCGTCTACCAGGAGCAGGTCCAGAAGGCCGCCCAGATCATCGCCGGGTACTCGCTCGGCGAGGCCGACATCCTGCGCCGCGTGATGGGCAAGAAGAAGCCCGACGAGCTGGCGAAGAACTTCGTCCTCTTCCAGGAGGGCGCCCGCAAGAACGACTACAGCGACGAGGCGATCCAGGCCCTGTGGGACGTGCTGGTCCCGTTCGCCGGCTACGCCTTCAACAAGGCGCACTCCGCCGCGTACGGACTGGTCTCGTACTGGACCGGCTATCTGAAGGCGAACTACCCGGCCGAGTACATGGCCGCGCTGCTCACCTCGGTCAAGGACGACAAGGACAAGTCGGCCGTCTACCTGAACGAGTGCCGGCGCATGGGCATCAAGGTGCTGCCGCCCAACGTGAACGAGTCCGAGCAGAACTTCGCCGCCCAGGGCGACGACGTGATCCTCTTCGGCCTCTCCGCCGTCCGCAACGTCGGTACGAACGTGGTGGAGTCGATCATCCGCAGCCGCAAGGCCAAGGGGAAGTACGCCTCCTTCCCCGACTACCTCGACAAGGTCGAGGCGGTCGCCTGCAACAAGCGCACCACGGAATCACTGATCAAGGCCGGCGCGTTCGACACGATGGGGCACACCCGCAAGGGCCTCACCGCGCAGTTCGAGCCGATGATCGACAACGTGGTGGCGGTCAAGCGCAAGGAGGCCGAGGGCCAGTTCGACCTCTTCGGCGGCATGGGTGACGAGGACACCAGCGAGCCCGGCTTCGGACTCGACGTGGAGTTCACCACCGACGAGTGGGACAAGGTCTACCTGCTCGCCCAGGAGCGCGAGATGCTCGGCCTGTACGTCTCCGACCACCCGCTCTTCGGCCTGGAGCACGTCCTGTCCGACAAGGCGGACGCGGGCATCTCCCAGCTCACCGGGGGCGAGCACGCGGACGGCGCGGTCGTGACCATCGGCGGCATCATCTCGGGCCTGCAGCGCAAGATGACCAAGCAGGGCAACGCCTGGGCGATCGCCACCGTGGAGGACCTCGCGGGCTCCATCGAGTGCATGTTCTTCCCGGCGACGTACCAGCTGGTGTCGACCCAGCTCGTCGAGGACGCGGTCGTCTTCGTCAAGGGGCGCCTCGACAAGCGCGAGGACGTGCCGCGGCTGGTCGCGATGGAGCTCCAGGTCCCCGACCTGTCGAACGCGGGCACCAACGCACCCGTGATCCTCACCATCCCGGCGCTCAAGGTCACCCCGCCCATGGTCAGCCGACTCGGCGAGATCCTCAGCCACCACAAGGGCGAGAGCGAGGTCCGCATCAGGCTCCAGGGCCCGAGCAAGACCACGGTGCTGCGCCTCGACCGGCACCGGGTGAAGCCGGACCCGGCCCTCTTCGGTGATCTGAAGGTGCTGCTCGGCCCGTCCTGCCTGGCCGGCTGACGACCGCACGGCCGGGCGGGGCCGTACAAGGGGAACACCACGCACCGAGGGGCGCATCCGGTACCGGATGCGCCCCTCGGTGCGTGCCTGGGCCTCAACAGCCCGCGCGGCGGCCTCAGTTGTGGCCGAAGCGCTTCTGGTGCTTACGGGCAACATCAGCGGGGCTGCCCTGGGCCTGCGACATCGGCGACTGCTGTGCCTGCGCCGATGACCGCTGTGCCTGCTCCTGCGCACGCTCGGCCTGCGAGGAGCGGTCCTGCTGGCCGCCCTGCTTGCGATTCTTGTTCTTGGCCATGGTGATCTGCCTCCTGAGGGGGATCTAGGGGCCAGGGCCGCGACCAGATTCACATACGCTGAGAAGTGGCGCATTTCGTAGAATTACCGTGCGTAACAAGACCTGTCGGCAGGTGTTCCTCCGATCCGCCACGCCGAAGATCGAGTTCCGGCCGTTAACCTCCGCAGGGTCGGGCAGACTCCAAGGAAGCCCGAAGCAAACCTCCCGGAAAGAGGGTGGATCGCGTGGACCGCTGCATCGTCCTGGTGGACGCCGGGTATCTGCTCGGGGCCGCTGCCAGTCTGCTCGCCGGGGAGCCGTCGCGATCCCGGATCACCGTCGACCACACCGCCCTCATCCAGGGTCTGCGCGAGCGCGCCGAGTCCGACACCGAGCGGCCCCTGTTGCGCATCTACTGGTTCGACGGCGCCCCGGACCGCGTGCCGCAGCCGGAGCACCGCAGGCTGCGCGTCATGCCACGGGTGACCGTGCGCCTGGGTGCGCTGACCCGCAGCGACGGACGGTGGGCACAGAAGGGCGTGGACGCCGCCATGCACGCCGAGCTGACCGAGCTGGCGCGCAACCGCGCCTGCTCCGACGTGGTCCTCGTGACCGGCGACGGGGATCTGCTGCCGGGCATGATGGCCGCCAAGGAGCACGGCGTGGCCGTACACCTGTGGGCCGTGCAGGCCGCGGACGGTGACTACAACCAGTCCGAGGACCTGGTGGCCGAGGCCGACGAGCGGCGGGTGCTCGACCGCGCCTGGATCACCAAGGCGGTCCGCGCCAAGGAGATCGGCGGGATCTGCGCCCCGTCGCCGGTGCCGCGCCCGGAGATCGCCGCCATCCTCTCCGCGCCGCTGCCCGAGTCGGCGCTCGCGGCGGCGGCCGAGCGTTCCGCCCGGGAGACCGAGCACCACCAGGCGGCCGAATCTCAGAACGGCACCCAGGAGCGGGTGCCCACCCCCAAGGGTGTCCCCACGCCCAAGGACCTGGCCGCGCTCCGCGGACCGGGCACCCAGGCCGCCCAGCACCCCACGAACGCGACGCTGCGCTGGTCCTCGGACAAGGGCTGGGTCGACCGGCCCGGCGGTGCCATGGAGTCACCGGAGGCCGCCGCGCTGCCCACGCTGGCCCAGCTCACCTCGGCGGAGCAGCGGTGGGCCGACCGCGAGGAGGACATCACCACCGTCGGCGGTGACCCCTACGAGGTCGGGCAGGTCTTCGCGCGCCGCTGGATGGGACGCCTCACCGACCCGAGCCATGTGCAGAAGCTGTCGGCGATGTACCCGCGGGTCCCGCACCGGGTGGACGGCGAGCTGCTGCGCTACGCGGCCCGCTTCGGCCTGCTCGCGCACAAGGACGACCAGATCGACGAGCACGACCGCTACGCGATCCGGGCCGGATTCTGGCGGGAGATCGATGTGCGCACCGCGACGGAGCACGCGCCCGTCGGGGAGTGATCCGAAGCCGTCGGCGGAGGTCCGCGAAGGCCTTCGCCCGGGGTCCGCCCCGGCCCCGATCGCGTAACAGGGCATCGGACCACGTACTCTCGTCCTTCGTGAGTACGCGCACGGCACAGGCAGTCCGAATGGGGCACAGGGGCGATGTCGTGTGCGCCGTGCGAGGTCTCACCAAGACCTATCCGGCGGTCCGCGGCCGTCGTGGCACCCCCGCGGCACCCGAGGTCAGGGCCACCGACGGGGTACGTCTGGACATCCGCCGGGGCGAGATCTTCGGACTGCTCGGGCCGAACGGCGCCGGCAAGTCCACCCTGGTGCGCCAGCTGACCGGGCTGATGCGTCCCGACAGCGGCAGCGTCGAGATCCTCGGGCACGACATCGTGCGCCACCCCGAGCGGGCGGCCAGGATCCTCGCCTACCTCGGGCAGGAGTCCACCGCCCTGGACGAGCTGACGGTGTCCCTGGCCGCCGAGACGACCGGGCGGCTGCGCGGGCTCGACCTGCGTGCGGCGCGGGCCGAACGGGACGCCGTCCTCGACGAACTGGGCCTGGCCCCGCTCGCCTCCCGCCCCCTGAAGAAGCTCTCCGGCGGGCAGCGCAGGCTCGCCTGCTTCGCCGCCGCGCTCGTCGGCCGGCGCCCGCTGCTGGTCCTCGACGAGCCCACCACCGGCATGGACCCCGTCGCCCGGCGCGCCGTCTGGGCCGCCGTCGACCGGCGCCGCGCGGAGCACGGCGCCACGGTCCTGCTGGTCACCCACAACGTCATCGAGGCCGAGACGGTCCTCGACCGGGTCGCCGTCCTCGACGAGGGCCGGGTCATCGCCTGCGACACCCCGGCCGGGCTCAAGGAACGGGTCGCGGGCGAGGTGCGCGTCGAACTCGTCTGGCGCGAGAGCGCCCCGCTGCACGTCCCCGAGGTCGCCGCGCTGCGTGCCCGCGCCGTCGAGTCGGGCCGCCGCTGGACGCTGCGGCTCGCGCCCGAGGAGGCCCGCGCGGCCGTGGCCACGGTCACCGGCGGGGCCGCCTTCGCGGCGCTCGACGACTTCACGCTGGCCACACCGAGCCTGGAGGACGTCTACCTCGCCCTCGGCGGCCACGCGACGCAGGGACTGGTGAAGGCGTGAGCGTCCGGGGTGGAGAATCCGTACGGAGGGGCGTCGTACGTGTTCGGAACAGGACGGCTGCCGGAGTGAAGGGGAGCAGTTCGACGTGAGTGTCGTACCCGCTGGAGTCCTGCCGGGCAGCGCGCTGCCGCTGGCGGGGGACGCCGGTGCCGCCGCGGAGCTGGGGCCGCGTGCGCGGCTGTGGCCCTCGCTGGCCGCCGTGTACCGGGCACAGCTCTCCCGGGCCCGCGTCGCGCGGATCCCGCTGCTGTTCGTGGCCACCTTCCAGTCCGTCGGCATCATGATCATGATGCGCGGGGTGGTGGACGGCGGTGCCGAGGCGCGCGCCGTGGTGGCCGGGTCCACGGTCCTGGTCGTCGCCTTCGTCGCCCTCAATCTGCTCGCGCAGTACTTCGGGCAGCTGCGGGCGAGCGGCGGGCTCGACCACTACGCGACGCTGCCGGTGCCGCCGGCGGCCGTGGTGCTCGGCGCCGCGGGCGCGTACGCGTCCTTCACCGTGCCCGGCACCGTCGTCACCGCCGTCTTCGGCTCCCTGCTCTTCGGGCTGCCGCTGACCCATCTGTGGGTGCTCGCCGCGGTCGTCCCGGTCGCGGGCGCCGCGCTCGCCGGGCTCGGGGCCGCGTTCGGGCTGCTCGCCCCGCGGCCCGAGCTCGCCACCCTGCTCGGCCAGCTGGGCATGTCCGCGGCCCTGCTGCTGGGCGTCCTCCCGGCCGACCGGATGCCGGCCGTGGTCCAGTACGCCAGGGATCTGCTGCCGTCGACGTACGGTGTCGAGGCCTTCGCGCGCACCTTCGGGGCGCATCCCGACTGGGCTGTCGTCCTCGGCGATCTGGCCGTCTGCGCCGGCGTCGGGGTGGCCTCGCTGGCCCTGGCGGCCTGGGCCTACCGCCGGGCGGCTGTCCGGTGACGCGGCCGCAAGCGGGGCCTGGCACGATGGCAGGGTGACCGCTCCGCTGACTCCGCCTCCGCCGCCGCACGAACAGTCCCCCCAGGACCGGTGGCAACCGCACCCCGCCTGGCAGGCTCCGCACGCCCCAGGGCTCGCGGGTCACCCCGTGTATCCGGCCGCGTACGAGGTCTCCTACGGACAGGACGGGCCCGGGATGAAGACCGAACTGCGGGAAGCCGCCCTGATCACCGTCGCGGTCGCCCTCGCGGGAGCTCTGCTCGGGGTGCTCTGGGCCTGGCTGGCGCCGCACGTGCCGTTGGTCGCGGACGCCACCGCGGTGTACCTCAAGGACACCGAGGGCGAGCAGGCCATCGGCGTCGACGGGACCTTCACTCTGCTCGCGCTGGGCTTCGGGGCGCTGAGTGCCCTGGTCGTGTTCCTCGTACGACGGCGCGGCGGTGTGCCCCTGGTGATCGCGCTCGCCCTGGGAGGCCTGCTCGGATCCCTCCTCGCCTGGCGGGTCGGCATCTGGCTCGGGCCCATGCAGAACGTGGTCGCGCACGCCAAGGCCGTGGGCAAGGGCGTCACGTTCTCCGCGCCGCTGAAGCTCGGGGCCCACGGCGCGCTGCTGGCCTGGTCCCTGAGCGCCCTGGTGGTCCACCTCGGCCTGATGGCCCTGTTCGGTCCCCGGGACCCCGACCCGTACGAGCAGAACCCGTACCCGGCCGCACCGCCGGGACCTCCCGCCGCCTGAGCGGGCGGGGCGGGACAGGGCCGGCCGGGCGCCTCGGGAGAGGCCGCCCGGCCGGCCCTTCGCTTCGGTGCGGGGTGTCGGTCATGCCGGACGGCGGCCGTGGTTCGAGCGGCCCTTCCTGATGCGCCACTTGCGTTTCCGCGTTTTCTTCGACATGTCACTCGTGCTTAACCGAGGGCGCGACATCCGTCGAGGGGTCATACACGCCACGCCGGGCGCGGACGCCGAGCGGCTACGCCCCTGGCCGGGCGTCGGCGCCGAAGGGTTCCGTACGTCCGACGGTCGGACGGCGTCGGGGAACGTCCGTCCGACGGATGCCGGCGCGGCGCCGAGGGGTTCCATGTGCCACGGGTGGGTGCCGGAGGCGAAGGACTACGCGCGCCCCACGGGCGCGGACACAGCTTCCGTGAGTTCCGCCAGGTCGGTGGGGGAGAGTTCGACCTCCAGGCCGCGGCGGCCCGCCGAGACGCAGATCGTGGCGTGGCCCGAGGCCGAGGAGTCCAGCACGGTGCGCAGCCTCTTGCGCTGGCCGAGCGGTGAGATGCCACCGCGGACGTACCCCGTCGTGCGCTCCGCCGCCGCCGGGTCGGCCATCGCCGCCCGCTTGCCGCCCACCGCCGTGGCCAGGGCCTTGAGGTCCAGGGAGCCCGCCACCGGGACGACCGCGACCACGAGCGCCCCGTCCACGTCCGCGACCAGGGTCTTGAAGACCCGCTCCGGCGACACGCCCATCGCCTCGGCCGCCTCCTCGCCGTAGGACGGGTGGGACGGGTCGTGCTCGTAGGCGTGGACGGTGAACGGGACGCCCGCCTCCGTCAGCGCCACCGTCGCCGGGGTGCCGCCGGACTGCTGCTTCTTCGCCTTCTTGGCCATCGACCTTCTCGCAAGCGTTCAGTTCAGGCTCGTCGGGCCGCGCGTCAGGTCCGACGCGGGCAACGACGGCAGATTTCGGATGATGGCCGTCTCCGCGCGCAGCACCTTCAGCTCCTCGCGCAGCCGGGACGCCGTGTCGGAGGCCTGCAGCAGCCGCTGTCTGGCCGGGACGTCCAGCATCACGGCGGCCGCGACGAGGTAGGAGACGACCGCCGGTTCGTCCGGCAGGTCCGCGCCGGTCGACAGTGAACGCTCCCGCGCTCCGGCCAGCCGCTTCTGGTACTGGCGGAAGGCGCGCAGAACGCCCTCGGCGAGCGCGCCGGCCTCGTCCCCCGGGTCCTCGGGGAGTTCCTCAAGCTCGGCCGTCAGGAACGCGCCGGAGGCGTCCACCGACAGCAGCCGGACCCGAGTCGTACCGGTCGCCAGTACCTCGAAGCTGCCGTCGGCGCGCTCACGCACGGTCGCCGCGTCCGCGACGCAGCCCACCTCGTGGAAGGCCTTGAGCGGATCGTCGCCGAAGCCGGCGGCGGGCCCGCGCTCGGCCACGGCGGTCCCGTCCGGCATGCCGGGCGCACTGGGCGAGACCTCATGGCCGTCGCGGATGGCCACGACGGCGAATCGGCGTGGTTCGTCCTCGGGCGTCTTGAGCAGATCGCGCATCATGGCGCGATAACGCTCCTCGAACACGTTCAGAGGAAGCACGAGCCCGGGGAACAACACCGAGTTCAGGGGGAAGAGCGGGAGCCGGACGGTGGTCACGACGCGAAAGCCTAATGGTCGAAGGAGGGGACGCGTCCGCGGTGCCCACTCCATGGATGCCGATCGGGGACGCGATCGCGCAGCGAGAGCCCCGAGGCGACCTCCATACGGACGCCGTCGCGCAGCTCCAGGAACCGGTCGAGCGGGTCCTCGGAGACCCGGTCCCAGGGGAACGAGGTCACGTACGGGCCGATGAGACGCAACTGCTCCAGAGCGTCCTGCCAGCGTTCCAGCCGGACCAGGACGTACGCCAGCAGGTTGCGCACCTCGGCGGGCCACGGGTCCGCGGCCGCGTAGGCCGCGGAGACCGAGATCGCGAGGTCGGCCGCGGCGTCCAGGCGCTCGCGCGGCACCTCGGGACCGCCGCCCTCGGTCAGATAGGCGAAGGCCGCGCGCACCGGCAGCGCCTGGACCAGGGAGCCCGCGAGCGCGTCCTGCGCGGCCGGCTCGGCGAAGTCGAAGCACTCGCTGTGCGAGCCGTACCAGGCGGCCGAGAGGTACTGGAGAGCGGCCACGTGACAGCCGTAGTGGTGCGGGGAGCGCCGGACGGCCTCCGTCCACAGCTGCTCGAACTCCGTGTGGCCGACGTTGGTCCCGCGGGCGTGGTCGAGCGCGATCCGCCACGGCACCGGGTCGCGCGGATCGCCCTCGGCGGCGGACATGATCAGCGGGCCGACCTCGCGCAGCAGTTCCACCCGTGCGGGCGACTCCCAGCCGCGGCGGACCGCCAGTTCGGCCCTGACGAGGAGGACGTCCGGGTCGTGCGGGTCGGCGGCCTGCCACTCCCTGAGCCATTCGCCGCGGGAGCGCGCGAAGGCGGCGAGGCGCATGGCGTACCGGTCGCGGTTCTCCCACTGGGCAGACTCGCGGGTGGTGGCCAGCAGTTCGGCGGCGGGGGCGTACTCGCCCCGGGCCGCGGCGACGAGCGCGGGGCCCAGCCGGTGGTCGGGGGCGTCGAGCAGCACCTCCTCGTCGGCCGGCAGTCCGGCGGCGAGGCATGAGGTGTTTCGTGCCATCCGGGCCGTACGGAGGATCGCGCGCAGCAGTGCCATGGTGTCGACCATTGAAAACCGCAGGTCGGAGCTGTGCCAGGGGTATGCGGTGACGCTTTTGTAAATGCCGTTTGGTTGTACGGTATGCGGTCAAGGGTGAGTAAAAGGGTCGTGAGGATCCCGTGTGCGAGGCCGGTGCGTGGGTGTTCCTCAGCCCCGGCGCAGCAGCCGGGTGGCCCCCGCGGCCACCGTCGTCGCCAGGATCCAGCCGAGGAGGATCACCACCGCGGCCAGCCACTGCCAGCCGCCGCGCAGCTGCCAGGAGCCGGCCTGGCCCAGGTCGATGACCGGCAGCAGCAGATCCAGGGCGTAGAGCGAGGCGTTCCACGGAGGGTGCCCGTCGCGGTTGACCGGCTGATGACCGGCGTGCGCGAACGCGACGGACGTCGTCGCCCACAGCACCGCCATCCACAGGGCGGCCCGGCCGGGCCGGTACCCGTAGGCGACCGTCCAGTCCTGCGCGTATCCCCAGAGCTTGGCGGCCAGCGGCAGGGTCTCGCGGCGGCGGCGCTGCTTTTCGAGCAGCACCTCGCGGGCGTCCTCGTCCTCACCGGAGTCGCGCAGCACGGCGGCGAGGCGCTCGTACGGCTCCGGGGCGTACTCGGCGGTCGCCGCCGCCACCCATTCCAGCCGCCGGGTCAGCGGGAAGGCCCCCTGCGGGACCAGGTTCTCGTACGTGAAGCCGCCCATGTGCAGGCTGCCGGGCCCCGGCCAACTCGACGCCCGGTCGACCAGGTTGACGATCCGCGCGCCGGACAGCACGACCGTGCCGCGCTCGGGCCGCTCGCCGAGGAAGCGCAGCTCGGGCGTCTGGACCCGGAGCAGAGACAACCCCTGGTCGTCTTCGAAGGTGAAGTGGGCCCGGTCGAAGTCCACCGCGTCACCGAACCGCCCGTCGTCCAGGCGGATGCCGCCCCGGCACTCGAACCGCTGCACCAGTGTGCCGCGCGCCGGTGTGGTGCCGCTGGTCGTCAGCGGATTGCCGAGGCCGGCGGGGGTCATGTAGAGCGTGCGGTTGACGGTCAGCTGGGGGGCGTTGAGAGCGAGCCGGGTGTACGGGTTGTTCAGCCTGCTGCCGCGCAGGCTCAGCGACACGCCGACGGTGGCGCCGCGCAGACTCAGCTCGCCGTGCGACTCCAGCATCTCGGCCTGGAGGTCCTGCCCGACGGTCATGCCGTCGCCGGTGATCGAACACCCGCGCCGGTCCCGGTAGACCACGGCCTGGTTGAGCAGCAGGTCCGTGCCGATGTGGGCGTCGGTCAGCCGTACCCCGTTGTGGAAGTGGCAGCGCGGCAGATGCAGATCGCCCTCGGTGTGCAGCCGGGCCGCCTCCAGCCGCGGCACCGCGCAGTTCACCAGCCGTACGGTCGTGAACCGGGTCTCCGGCAGCAGGACCTCCTTCTCGAACCGGCAGCCCTTCAGCTCCACGTACGGCACCACCGTGCCGCCCGCGAGGTCGAGCACGTCGGTGATCCGTACGCCGGTCAGCTTCAGGGAGGCGACCCGGCCCTGGAGGGCGGGCGGCCCGTCGAGCAGCAGCCAGGCCACTATCCGGGCCCGGACACTGCGCTCGGGTCCCCAGGGATGGCCGCCGTGCGGATCGTCGACGGTCGTGTCCCCGCTGCGCAGGTCGTACACGCTGCCGTTGCGGAAGGCCTGCCACATCCCGGCCTCGGCGGCGGTCAGTTCGTCCGGCAGGTCCCCGGTGCGGAGGCCGGCACCCTCGGTCACGGCACGTCCCTTCCTCCCCAACTACTCGCGGGTTTCGTACCTTCGTGCAATGCCCGCTCAGTGACGGCCCGAACGCTACTGGTGACGAGGATCTTCCGTGGAACCGAAGGTGGCTTGTATCAGCCATTGATACGCGCGTCCGACGCCTCGGCGCCGTCTGAGAGAATTGTCCCCGTGATCTCTCGAATCGATCTGCGCGGCGACGCCCTCCCCGAGGGCCCCGCCCTGCGCGACCTGCTGCCCCGAGCCGACTTCGACGTCTCGGCCGCCCTGGAGAAGGTGCGACCGATCTGCGAGGCCGTGCATCATCGGGGCGACGCGGCGCTGATCGACTACGCGGAGAAGTTCGACGGAGTACGGCTGGAGTCCGTGCGCGTTCCGGCCCAGGCCATCGCCGAGGCCCTGGAGCGGCTCGACCCCGCCGTGCGCGCGGCCCTGGAGGAGTCCATCCGGCGCGCCCGTCTCGTCCACCGCGAACAGCGGCGCACGACCCACACCACCCAGGTCGTGCCCGGCGGCTCGGTCACCGAGAAATGGGTGCCGGTCCAGCGGGTGGGGCTGTACGCGCCCGGCGGCCGGTCGGTGTACCCGTCGTCCGTGATCATGAACGCCGTCCCGGCACAGGAGGCCGGCGTCCCCTCCATGGCGCTGGCGTCCCCGCCGCAGAAGGAGTTCGGCGGCCTCCCGCACCCCACGATCCTCGCCGCCTGCGCACTGCTCGGCATCGACGAGGTGTACGCGGCAGGAGGCGCCCAGGCCGTCGCGATGTTCGCGTACGGCACCGAGTCCTGCCCCTCGGCCCCCATGGTCACGGGTCCGGGCAACATCTGGGTCGCCGCCGCCAAGCGCTACTTCACCGGCCGGATCGGCATCGACGCCGAGGCCGGCCCGACCGAGATCGCGGTCCTCGCCGACGACACCGCCGACCCGGTGCACGTCGCCGCCGACCTGATCAGCCAGGCCGAGCACGACCCCCTCGCCGCCGCCGTCCTGGTCACCGACTCGCCGGCCCTCGCGGACGCCGTGGAGAAGGAGCTGGAGCCGCAGGTCGCGGCCACCAAGCACATCGACGACCGCATCGTGCCGGCCCTGCGCGGCAGGCAGTCCGCGATCGTCCTCGTCGACGGCGTCGACGAGGGCCTGCGGGTCGTCGACGCCTACGGCGCCGAGCACCTGGAGATCCAGACGGCGGACGCGGCCGCGGTCGCCGACCGGGTCAGGAACGCCGGAGCGATCTTCGTCGGCCCCTGGGCCCCGGTCTCCCTCGGCGACTACGCGGCGGGCTCCAACCACGTCCTGCCCACCGGCGGCTGCGCCTGCCACTCCTCGGGCCTGTCCGTCCAGTCCTTCCTGCGCGGCATCCACATCGTCGACTACACGAAGGACGCGCTCGCGGACGTGGCCCATCACGTGGTGACGCTCGCGGAGGCGGAGGACCTGCCCGCGCACGGTGCGGCGATCAAGGCACGTTTCGTCGGAGACGAACAAGTCTCGCGTGGCTGGAAGGTACCCGAGGGCAAGTGACCGGCATCGACGATCTCCCCGTACGCGACGAACTGCGCGGCAAGACCCCTTACGGGGCGCCCCAACTCGACGTCCCCGTACGCCTGAACACCAACGAGAACCCCTACCCGCTGCCCGAGCCGCTCGTCGAGCGGATCGCCGAGCGGGTCCGTGAGGCCGCCCGCGGACTCAACCGCTACCCCGACCGGGACGCGGTGGAGCTGCGCACCGAGCTGGCCGCCTATCTGACGAAGACCGGCAAGCACCCGGTCACCGCCGACAACGTCTGGGCCGCCAACGGCTCCAACGAGGTCATCCAGCAACTGCTCCAGACCTTCGGCGGACCCGGCCGCACCGCGATCGGCTTCGAGCCGTCGTACTCGATGCACGCGCTCATCGCGCGCGGCACGGGCACGGCCTGGATCTCGGGCCCGCGCAACGAGGACTTCACCATCGACCTCGCCGCCGCCGAACGGGCGATCGCCGAGAACCGGCCGGACGTCGTCTTCGTCACCACCCCCAACAACCCCACGGGCAACGCGGTCCCGCCCGAGACGGTCCTCGCGCTCTACGAGGCCGCGCAGGCCGCGAAGCCGTCGATGGTCGTGATCGACGAGGCGTACATCGAGTTCAGCCACGGCGACTCGCTGCTGCCGCTGCTCGAAGGACGGCCGAATCTCGTCGTCTCCCGGACGATGTCGAAGGCCTTCGGCGCGGCGGGGCTGCGCCTCGGCTATCTCGCCGCCCACCCGGCGGTGGTCGACGCCGTCCAGCTCGTACGGCTGCCGTACCACCTGTCGGCCATCACCCAGGCGACCGCGCTGGCCGCCCTTGAACACACCGACACCCTGCTCGGATACGTGGAGCAGCTCAAGGCCGAGCGGGACCGGCTCGTCACCGAACTGCGCGCGATGGGCTGCGAGGTGACCGAGTCCGACGCCAACTTCGTGCAGTTCGGCCGGTTCGCCGACGCCCACGCCGCCTGGCGGAAGATCCTCGACCAGGGCGTCCTGGTCCGGGACAACGGCGTACCGGGGTTCCTGCGGGTCTCCGCCGGAACCCCGAAGGAAAACGACGCGTTCCTCGACGCGGTACGTGAACTACTGGGCTCCGTGGGGGACACCCCCACGCCCCCGAAGGAGCAGAACGCATGAACCGCGTAGGACGCGTGGAGCGGGTGACGAAGGAGACGTCGGTCCTCGTCGAGATCGATCTCGACGGCTCCGGCAAGGTCGACGTGGCCACCGGCGTCGGCTTCTACGACCACATGCTCGACCAGCTCGGCCGGCACGGTCTGTTCGACCTGACCGTGAAGACCGAGGGCGACCTCCACATCGACACGCACCACACCATCGAGGACACCGCCCTCGCGCTGGGCGCCGCCTTCAAGCAGGCACTCGGCGACAAGGTGGGGATCTACCGCTTCGGCAACTGCACCGTCCCGCTGGACGAGTCGCTCGCCCAGGTGACCGTCGACCTGTCCGGCCGCCCCTACCTCGTGCACACCGAGCCCGAGAAGATGGCGCCGATGATCGGCGAGTACGACACGACGATGACCCGGCACATCCTGGAGTCCTTCGTCGCCCAGGCCCAGATCGCCCTGCACGTGCACGTACCCTACGGTCGCAACGCGCACCACATCGTGGAGTGCCAGTTCAAGGCGCTCGCCCGTGCCCTGCGTTACGCCTCCGAGCGCGACCCGCGCGCCGCCGGAATCCTCCCCTCCACGAAGGGCGCGCTGTGACAGGCCTGTCGAGCATCCTGATCGTTGTCGGACTCTTCCTCCTCGGAGGGATCTACTCCTTCGTCAAGCAGGACATGCCGAAGAGCCTGGTCGTGCTGCTCTCCATCGGCGCCGCGATGTGTCTCGTCGCGGGCGTCATGCGGCTGGAGGTGTGGACGTGAGCGCACCCAAGAAGGTCGTCGTCTTCGACTACGGCTTCGGAAACGTACGGTCGGCCGAGCGTGCCCTCGCCCGCGCGGGCGCCGAGGTCGAGATAACACGTGACTTCGACACCGCGATGAACGCGGACGGCCTGCTGGTGCCGGGCGTCGGTGCCTTCGCCGCCTGCATGAAGGGCCTCAGGGAGGCCCGCGGCGACTGGATCATCGGCCGCAGGCTGTCCGGCGGCCGCCCCGTCATGGGCATCTGCGTCGGCATGCAGATCCTCTTCTCGCGCGGCATCGAGCACGGCGTGGAGACCGAGGGCCTCGACGAGTGGCCGGGCACGGTCGGGCCGCTGCAGGCCGACATCGTGCCGCACATGGGCTGGAACACCGTCGAGACCCCGGCCGGCTCGCAGGCATTCGCGGGCCTCGACGCCGACGCGCGCTTCTACTTCGTCCACTCCTACGCCGTCCACGACTGGTCCCTGGAAGTCGGCAACCCGCTGCTGCGCGCCCCCCTGGTGACCTGGTCGACGCACGGCAAGCCCTTCGTGGCGGCCGTCGAGAACGGCGCACTGTGGGCCACCCAGTTCCACCCCGAGAAGTCCGGCGACGCCGGAGCCCAGCTCCTCACCAACTGGATCGGAACACTGTGAGCAAGCTCGAACTCCTCCCCGCCGTCGACGTCCGCGACGGCCAGGCCGTCCGTCTCGTGCACGGCGAGTCCGGGACCGAGACCTCCTACGGCTCCCCGCTGGAGGCCGCCCTGGCCTGGCAGAGCGCGGGCGCCGAGTGGCTGCACCTCGTCGACCTGGACGCCGCGTTCGGCACCGGCGACAACCGGGACCTGATCTCCGAGGTCACCCGGGCGATGGACATCAAGGTCGAGCTGTCCGGCGGCATCCGCGACGACGCCTCCCTGGCGGCCGCCCTCGCGACCGGCTGCACCCGGGTCAACCTCGGCACCGCCGCCCTGGAGACCCCCGAGTGGGTCGCCAAGGTCATCGCCGAACACGGCGACAAGATCGCGGTCGGCCTCGACGTCCGCGGCACGACCCTGCGCGGCCGCGGCTGGACCCGCGACGGCGGCGACCTCTACGAGACGCTGGAGCGCCTCGACTCCGAGGGCTGCGCCCGCTATGTCGTGACGGACATCGCCAAGGACGGCACGCTCCAGGGCCCGAACCTGGAGCTCCTGCGCAACGTGTGCGCGGCGACCGACCGCCCGGTGGTCGCCTCCGGCGGAGTGTCGTCGCTGGACGACCTGCGCGCCATCGGCGAACTCGTGCCGCTCGGCGTCGAGGGCTCCATCGTCGGCAAGGCCCTGTACGCCAAGGCGTTCACCCTCGAAGAGGCGCTGGCGGCGGTAGCCCTGTGAGCGCCGTACGCCGCGTCGTGACCGGCGCGCCCTGGGAGGAGACCTTCGGGTACTCCCGTGCGGTGGAGCTGCCGAACGGCCTGGTGCTGGTGTCCGGTTGCACCTCCGTGATCGACGGCCAGATCGCCGAGGGCGACCCGTACGAGCAGGCGCTCAACTCCTTCAACGCCGCGTTCGCGGCGCTGGGGCAGCTCGGCCTCGGCCGCGACGACGTCGTCCGTACGCGTATGTACATCACCCATGCCCGGGACGTGGAGGCCGTCGGCCGCGCGCACAAGGAACTGTTCGACGGCGTCCGCCCCGCCGCATCCATGATCATTGTCGCGGGTCTGGTGGACTCGCGTCTGGTGGTCGAGATCGAGGTGGAGGCGTTCCGCGCGAGCGGGAACCACGCGGAACCGTCCGGCGCGGGCGGCACGGAACAGCCGGGCGAGGACCACACCGGTCAGCCGGGCGAAGACCACACGGAACAGTCCGGCGAAGGCCGCACGGAGCAGGGAGAAGCACAGTCATGACCCTGGCGGTCCGAGTGATTCCCTGCCTGGACGTGGACAACGGCCGGGTCGTCAAGGGCGTCAACTTCCAGAACCTGCGCGACGCGGGCGATCCCGTCGAGATGGCCAAGGTGTACGACGCCGAGGGCGCCGACGAGCTCACGTTCCTGGACATCACCGCGTCCTCGGGCAACCGTGAGACCACGTACGACGTGGTGCGCCGTACGGCCGAGCAGGTCTTCATCCCGCTGACGGTCGGCGGCGGTGTCCGCACCGCCGAGGACGTCGACAAGCTGCTGCGGGCCGGCGCCGACAAGGTCGGTGTCAACACGGCCGCCATCGCCCGGCCGGACCTCATCCGGGAGATCGCGGAGCGGTTCGGGCGGCAGGTGCTCGTGCTGTCGGTGGACGCGCGCAGGACCGCGGACGGTTCTTTCGAGGTGACGACCCACGGCGGACGCAAGGGCACCGGCATCGACGCCGTCGAGTGGGCCCACCGGGCGGCCGAGCTGGGCGCGGGCGAGATCCTGCTCAACTCGATGGACGCGGACGGCACGAAGGACGGCTACGACCTCGAGATGATCGAGGCCGTACGCAAGCACGTCACCGTTCCGCTGATCGCCAGCGGCGGTGCGGGCCGGCTCGACCACTTCCCGCCGGCCATCGAGGCGGGCGCCGACGCGGTGCTGGCCGCGTCCGTCTTCCACTTCGGTGACCTGCGCATCGGCGAGGTCAAGGAGACCCTGCGAGGAGCGGGGCATCCCGTCCGCTGACGATCCCGCACCACTGTTCACGGCCCGCGCCCGGCGGCGTTCGCTGCCGGGCGCGGGCCGTGTCCTGTGTTTCGTGGGGGAGGCGTGTTTCGTGGGGGAGCCGGGTCTGCAGGGGGAGCCGGGTCCGTGGGAAGGGGCGTCCGTCGTTCGGGTGGTCGACGCGCGGGTTCGGTGCGGGGCGGCGGGCACGACGGGGCGCGCCGGGCCAAGACCGGTGATTCTGCCGATGTGCGCGCCGGGTCCGGGGCGGACAGTTGCCACCGCAACCACCGAGACGAACCCCCGCCGTTTCGCGGCGTGCGCCTTCAACACCCCATGCCAGGGCGGCGCTTCGACCGCGGCGCGGGTCCGTCCTCCCTCACCGAGAGGATGCACCCACCGTGCAGCACCCGAACCGCGCACTCCCCGCCGCACCCGTCGGCCCCGACCCGTCCCCCCGCCGCCCGCACCGGCTCACGAGCCGTCTGGTGCGGGCCGGCCTCGCGGTGCTCCTGGCCGCGGGCGGCCTCGTCGCCGCGCAGGCCACCGGGGCGCAGGCCGTCGGAGCACCGGCCGTCTCGGCGCGGGCCGCCACGAACCCGTACGAGCGCGGCCCCGCCCCCACGGTCGCCAGTATCGAGGCCGCCCGCGGGTCGTACGCCGTCTCCCAGACCACCGTCTCCGCGCTGTCCGTGAGCGGCTTCGGCGGCGGAACCGTCTACTACCCGACCTCGACCGGCGACGGCACCTTCGGCGCGGTCGCCATAGCACCCGGATACACCGCCTACCAGTCGTCCATCGCCTGGCTCGGGCCCCGGCTCGCCTCCCAGGGCTTCGTGGTGTTCACCATCGACACCCTCACCACTCTCGACCAGCCCGCCAGCCGCGGACAGCAGTTGCTGGCCGCGCTCGACTACCTGACCCAGAGCAGTTCCGTGCGGACCAGGATCGACAGCAGCCGGCTCGGGGTCATGGGCCACTCGATGGGCGGAGGCGGCACGCTGGAGGCCGCGAAGAGCCGCCCCTCGCTCCAGGCGGCGATCCCGCTCACCGGCTGGAACCTGGACACCACCTGGCCGGAGATCAAGACACCGACCCTGATCGTGGGCGCCGACGGTGACACGATCGCCCCGGTGGCCACGCACTCCGAGCCCTTCTACCAGAGTCTGCCGAGCACGCTCGACAAGGCGTACCTGGAACTCAGGGGCGCCACCCACTTCACGCCCAACAGCTCGAACACGACGATCGCGAAGTACAGCATTTCGTGGCTGAAGCGGTTCATCGACAATGACACCCGCTACGAGCAGTTCCTCTGCCCGCTGCCGCAGGTCTCGTCGACGATCGCCGAGTACCGGGGCAACTGCCCGCACACCTCGTGACCCGACCCTGACCCACCCCGACCCACCCTGACCCACCCCGCACGGTCCGACCCGTGCGCAGGTGACGGCCGCCGTTCCCGGTGGCCGTCACCTGCGGGTGTGTGCGGGCCACCGCGGTGCGGTATTCGGAGCGCGGTGGTTGTGCGGGCGCACAAGCCTTGCCCGCCGGGCCTGGGAGCGCGCCCAGCCGCCGTCCTCGCAGAAGCCCTGTCCGCCCAGGTCGGAGGGGGTATCCGGGTCCGCTGGGACAAGCGAACGCGGGACTTCCGCCTTCGTTTACGCGGAAGTAACGTGACGGTCGTGACTGGAAACGCGACTGCGCGAAGTCCCCGTCGGGCGGCCGGCCGGAGCTCGTTACCGCCGTCCGCCCGGGGCACGTCGAACGACCCGGGCCAGAGCCGCGGCCCCGGTCACCCGCCCGCCCCCGGCCACGAGCCGGAAACTGCCTCCGCGCCGGGTTCCACGGCGTCGGCGCCCACCGTGCCGGGCGTGACGACAGTCCTCCGCGCCGCCGTTCGCGGCGACGGGAGCCGACGCCGGTGGCCGGAGCGCCCCGCGCACGCGAAGCCCCGGGCCGACCGCGGCCGTACGACGGCCGTACGCTCCGACACCCCCGCGGTATACGACCCTGGTGCGACTGGTGCGACTGGTGCGACTGGTGCGACTGGTGCGACTGGTGCGACTGGTGCGACTGGTGCGACTGGTGCGACTGGTGCGGTCAGTGCCGTTGGTGCGGTCGACGGCGGAGTGATGTACGCGGCGCGCTCGGCGGCGTGGGCGCGGTCGGCCGAACTCGCCGCCGGTGAGGGTCCGCGTGCCGTCCGCCTGATCGACGCCGCCGATCAGGCCCGGCTGGCGGGACTGCCGCACCGGGCACGGGAGTTGCTCGCGTCGGCCGGGTGCGAGGGTCCGCACGGCGCCGTGCGCGGCGCGGCCCAGCTGGTGAGCGGGCAGCTCGCCCTGCAGGACGGCCCGGTCGCCGACGCCCGCGAAGTGCTGCTGCTGGCCGCCGAGTCACTGGCTTCCACCGACCCGCACCGCGCCCTGGCCGCCCGGCTCGCCGCCGTCGAGGCATCCTGGGCGATGGGCGACGCGGCGGCGTGCGTGGAAGCCCTGGACGAGACCCTGGCGCGGCCGGGCGGCGTTGCGGCGCGGCCCGGTCACATCCCGGCGCGGCCGGAAAACACCCCGGCGCCGCCGGAACCCGACCGACGGCTCGCGGCGTACCGGGCGGGGATGTCCGCCGTGCTGCACGGGCGTCCGGACGCCGGACGGCGGCCGTTGCGGGAGGTGGTTTCGGGAGCGGGGGAGGCCGGCGTCCTCGACGGCCCGGAAGCCCTGCTGCGGGCCGGGGGCGCCGCCCTCGTGGTCGGTGACCTCACCGCCGCCTGCCGTGCCAACTCCCGTGCGCTCGCGGCCGCCAGGGCCCGCGGCCCGTACATCCTGGTCGCCCGGGCGCTGGAACGGCTGGCCTACGGAGAACTGCGGGCCGGCCGCCACGCCCGCGCCCGTGCCCACGCCGAGGACGGCCTGCGTACGGCCCTCGGTGCCGGGCAGCGCAACCTCGCGGCACACCACCACGCGATCCTCGCGCTGGTGGCGTCGGTCGAGGGCTGCCACGAGGGTGTCGCGGAGCATGCCGACGCCGCCGAACGTGTCGCCGCACCGCACGGTCTCGCCCAGGCGGCCACACTGTCCCAGTGGGCGCGGGCCCGCGCCGACCTGGCCCGCGGCCGGCTCCCCGAGGCCGCCGCGCGGCTCGGCCCGCTGGTCGGGGCCGGCCCGCGCCGCGGCCACTTCGCGGTACGGATGCTCGCCGTGCCCTGCTTCGTGGAAGCGGCGTTCCGGACCGGCCAGGCGGAAGCCGCCCGGTCCGCGGTGGCCGAGTTCGCCCGGTGGGCCGGGCAGGGCGCCGATCCCCAGGCCCCGGCCCAACTGGCCCGCTGCCGTGCGCTGTTGAGTGATCCCGAGGAATGCGAGGCGCTGTTCGCCGCGGCGCTCGACCGACACGACGAAGTGGCCGGGGACTTCGAACGCGGACGCACCCAACTCCTCTACGGCTCCTGGCTGCGGCGCCGGCGCAGACCGGGGGAGGCCCGCGGTCGTCTGCGGGACGCGCTGGTGTCCTTCGAGCGGGGCGGTGCGCTCGGCTGGGCCACACAGGCGAGGGCCGAACTGCGGGCCACCGGAGACGGCGGACCGGGTGAACCGGCCGGTCAGCTCACGCTTCTTACGCCCCAGCAGCTGCGGATCGCCCGCTGTGTGGCGGAGGGGGCGACCAACCGCGAAGTGGCGCTGCGCCTGTCCGTGAGTCCCCGCACCGTGGACCACCACCTGCGCAATGTCTTCGCCACCCTGGGGGTCCGTTCACGCGTCGAGCTCTCCCGGTTGGTGGACCGGGCCGAGAAGACCGCCGCACACCCCTAGGTACCGACCGGGCGGTATGTCATCCTGCGGGATCAGGAGGTCCGGAGCACCCGTGTGCCGCGCGTCGGCCCGCCGGGCGGTCCGGGCCGAGCCGACTCCGGTGGAGGACAGCGATGCAGCACCTCGTACCCGCCCACGTCCGGTCCCAGCCCGGACCGCGGCCCCCGGTACCGGCCGCGCGCCCGGCCGTCGACGCGGAGGCCCTCTCGGTACTGCACCGCGCCGCCAGGGCGCTGATGGCGGGGCTGCCCGAACTCACCGAACGCCTGATGGAGCTCCTGAGGGAGCGCGAACCCGCGTACCGCACGGCCATGGAGGCCGACGCGGAGAGCGTGCGCGACGAAATACGGCGCTCGCTGCGGCTCAACGTCGGATCCCTGATCCAACCGGGTGAACTGCGCGAGGCCGCGCACCGCTGCTCCTGGACCATCGGCAGGGCCCGCGCCGAACGGGGCCTCCCGCTGGACGCCCTGCTGCGCGCCTTCCGGCTGGGCGGCGGCATGATCTGGCAGGAACTCGTCGACGAGACGACCCGCCGTCATCCGTCCGACGCCCGGCTGCTCGTGCATGTGGCCGCCGACGTCTGGAACTTCGTCGACGACCACTGCGCCGTCGCCGCGGACGCCTACCGCCAGACGGAGCGCGAGCTGATGTGGCGCCGGGAGAACCGGCTGCGGCTGATGACGGCCGCGCTGCTCGACGGCACCGCCCGGATCGCCGATCTGCCGGCCACCGCCGCGGCCCTCGGGCTCCCCGAACAGGGCCGGTACGCGGTGGTGCTGGCCCGGCTGCCCGTCGGCCGGGCGTTCGCGGACGTACGGGGCCAGGTGCGCCTTTCCGGCCTGCGGGTCCTCTGGTACCGCGACCGGGACAGCGAGGGCAGCTACGGCATCGTCCTGCTCGGCGGCCACCCCTGCGACGGAGACCGGACCGGCCACGGAGACCGGACCGGCCACGGCCACGGCCACGGCCACGATCACGCGAGCGACCTCCCCGGCGCCGGCCCCGGGCCGACGCCCGGCCCGGCGGCCGAGGGCTGTCCGGGGGAAGGAGACGGCCGCGACGGGGAGCGCCCCCGGACGTCCGGGCTCGTCATGGACGCCGTGGGGATCGCCCGTCGGCTGACCGCCCCGCAGGTGGCCCGGGTCGGTGTGAGCGCGGTGGTCGACGGTCTCGCGGCGATCGGCGACGCCCGTCGTCTGGCCGATACGGCGCTACGGACCTGCCCGCGCTCCGGCGGAACCGTCGTACTGGAGGAGCATCTGCCCGCCGCCCTCGTCGTCTCCGCGCCGGTCCTCGGCGCGGCTCTCTCCGAGCGGGTTCTCGGGCCGCTGCTGCGGCTGGACCTGTCCGACCGGGACGTCATGCTGGACACGCTGACGGCCTGGCTCGCCTGCGACGGTTCCGCCCAGCGGGCCGCCGGCCGCCTCTACTGCCACCGCAACACGGTCCTGAACCGGCTCCGCCGCTGCGAACAGCTCACCGGCCGTTCCCTGACCCGGCCCGCGGACGTCGTGGAACTGTCCCTGGCCCTGGCCGCCCACTCCCTGCTCGACCCCTGACCCGGTGGACGGCGCAGACGCGAAAGAAAAGTTGCGCAACTTTAGTTGCGCAACTTTTCTTTCATGTCTAGCGTGAGGGCATGCCACACGAGGACAGCCGTCGAATCACGGACATGGGCGCGCTGAAGGCGATCGCCCATCCGCTGCGGATGCGGCTCTACCGCGCCCTGTACGTCGCGGGAGCGGCCACCGCTTCCCAATTGGGCGCGCAGGTCGACGAGGCGCCCTCTCTCGTGAGTTACCACCTGCGCAAGCTCGCCGAGCACGGGCTGATCGTGGAGGCGGAGCCGCGCACCGGGGACGGCCGCGAGCGCTGGTGGCGGCCGGCGGCGAAAGGGCTGCACGTCCACGACGA
This sequence comes from Streptomyces sp. NPDC002742, assembly GCF_042888885.1. NCBI lineage: Bacteria > Bacillati > Actinomycetota > Actinomycetes > Kitasatosporales > Streptomycetaceae > Streptomyces > Streptomyces sp. NPDC002742. The sequence goes on along the minus strand of NZ_JBIAQF010000008.1, from coordinate 230,625 downwards.
GGACTTCCGGAGCGCGCCGGAGACGTACGCCGCCCACACCGCGTTCGCCCGGCTCCTCGTCGACCAGCGTGCCGACCTCTACCGACGCTATCTGGACGAGCGGCACGCCTGGGGCGCCGAGTGGACCGGCGCTTCCTCCGACTCCGAGTCCGTGTTGCGCCTGACATCGGCCGAACTGGCCGAGCTCAACGAGGAGTTGCTCACCGTCATCCAGAAGTACGACGAGAAGGGCCGCGCGGACGAAGCGGCGGGTGACACCGCGGGGCGCGAGAACGTCGCGCTGCACACCTACGGATTCCCGTTCCGTGTCTGATCCCGAGAGCAAGCCCGACCCGAGAGGACTCGGTCCCGTGGCCGCGACCGCCGTACCGGCCCCCACCCCGGTGGCCGTACCGGCCCCCACCTCGGCCGCCACCCAGGCCCCGGCCCCCGGCAGGTCCGCCCACCGTGACGGCAACGTCCTGCGCTGGCTCGGTGCCTACACCTCGTCGATGATGGGCGACAACGTCTTCTACATGGCGCTGTCCTGGGCGGCCGTCCGGGCCGGTACGCCCTCCCAGGCCGGGCTCGTGATGGCCGTCAGCGCCGTGCCGAGGGCCCTGCTGATGCTGGGCGGGGGAGTGGTCGCCGACCGGTTCGGGCCGAGGAGGGTCGTCATCGGCAGCGACGCGGTGCGCTGCGCGGCCGTGCTGACGGTCGCCGCGCTGCTCTTCGCGGCCAGTCCCGGGCTGTGGCTGTTGGCCCTGCTCGCCGTCGTCTTCGGCATCGTCGACGCCGTGTTCATGCCCGCCGTGGGCGCCCTCCCCGCCCGTGTCACCGGCCGGGACCAGCTCGCCCGGGTACAGGGCATGCGCGGTCTCGCGATCCGGTTCGCCCATGTGGTGGGCGCCCCGCTCGGCGGCCTCGCCGTGGCCCTCGGCGGCTCGGCGACGGCGTTCGCGCTGGCGGGCGGGCTCATCGCCGTGTCGGTGCCGCTGCTGATCTCCGTACGCATGCGGGAACTGCCCCCGGACGACGCGGCGGACCCGGCGGACCGCACCGCCTGGCGCGACCTCGGCGACGGGCTGCGCTACATCCGCGGCCACCGCGTCCTCGCCCCGCTCATCGCCGCCATCGCCCTCGGCGACCTCGGCTTCGTGGGGCCGCTGAACGTGGGACTGGCCCTGCTCGCCGACCGGCGCGGCTGGGGCGCGTCCGGGATGGGCTGGGTGCTCGCCGCCTTCGGCGTCGGTGCCGGAGCCGTCGGGTTGCTGCTGACGCTGCGCGGACGGCTGCCGCGCGCGGGGACCGTCGCAGCCGTGGCCATCCTGGGCGGCGCCGTGGCGATCGGCGCGCTCGCCCTCGCGCCGAGCGTCGCCGCGGCCGTCGGTGTCGCCCTCGTCATCGGCCTGCTCGCCGGGCTCAGCGGATCCCTGTGCGGGGCACTCCTCCAGACCCAGTCCGACCCCGCCTACCTGGGCCGGGTCACCGCCGTCGCCGGCATCGTCAGCCTGGGCCTCGCGCCCCTCAGCATGCCGCTGACGGCCGCCGCGATCGGCTGGTGGGGTACCGGTCCGGTCTTCGCCACCAGCGCCGCCGTGTCCGGCCTCGCCGGGGTCCTCGCCCTGTGCGTACGGGATCTGCGCCGTGCCGAGCTGCCTCGCTGACCGGCGGCGGAGCGGACCTGACGGCCTGTGGGCGGCGGGACCGGCGGTGGCGGGAAGACCTAGATCCCCAGCTGCTTCGCCTCGTGGAGCTTGGTGATCGCGTCCTTGTCGCCGTCCAGCTCGACGTCCGCCACGCTCTGCCGGCCGAAGGCGAACAGCAGCAGCTCCGAGGGCTCGCCGGTCACCGTCACTACCGGCGTGCCCTTGTTCAGGACCGTCGTCTGGCCGTTCGGCCGACGCAGGACCACACCCGTCGGGGCGCCGCGGCCCATCAGCCGGGCCGTGCGGTCCAGGCGCGACCACAGAGCCTCCTGGAACACCGCGTCCAGCTCGCGCGGCGTCCAGTTCGGCCGCGCGCGCCGCACGTCCTCGGTGTGGACGTAGTACTCGACCACGTTCGACGCCTCGTCGAGCTGCTTCAGAGCGAACGGCGAGAAGCGCGGCGGCCCGGTACGGATCAGCTGGACGAGCTCCTCGTACGGCTTCTCGGCGAACTCCGCCATCACCCGCTCCAGGCGGGACGCGAGCTGCTTGACGACGAGACCGCCGGCGGCGTCGGGGCGGCGTTCACGCACCACCACGTGTGCGGCGAGATCCCGGCTGGTCCACCCCTCGCACAGGGTGGGGGCGTCCGGTCCCACGGCTTCCAACAGATCGGCGAGGAGGAGCCGTTCGCGCTTCGCATGGGTCGACATGCCAGCCAGCCTACGACCGGGCGGTCGCCGCGCCCACTGGAGAGCGCGGCGGATCCGGCCCGGTCCGGCCTGTGGACAACCGCCCGGTCCGGCCTGTGGACGACAACCGGGTGCGACGGCCGGGCGCGGCACAATGGCCCCCATGACCAGCACGCCTCCGCCCAGCAGCCTGGACCCCGAGATCGCCGCCCGCCTCAAGCGCAGCGCCGACGGACTCGTCCCCGCCATCGCCCAGCAGTACGACACCGGTGAGGTGCTGATGCTCGGCTGGATGGACGACGAGGCGCTGCATCGCACCCTCACCACGGGCCGCTGCACCTACTGGTCGCGCAGCCGCCAGGAGTACTGGGTCAAGGGCGACACCTCCGGCCACTTCCAGCACGTCAGGTCCGTGGCCCTGGACTGCGACGCCGACACCGTTCTGGTGCGGGTCGACCAGGTGGGCGCCGCCTGCCACACCGGAGCCCGCACCTGCTTCGACGAGGACGTGCTGCTGAAGGACACCGGCGAGCGGTCCGACGGCGCCGATTCCGTTGCACCGGCCGGGAATCAGTAAGGTCAGCCGCCATGGACCTCGAGACGTTCCGCAAGCTGGCCACCGACCGCCGTGTCATCCCCGTCAGCCGCAAACTGCTCGCGGACGGCGACACGCCGGTCGCGCTCTACCGCAAGCTGGCCGCCGAACGCCCCGGCACGTTCCTCCTCGAATCCGCGGAGAACGGCCGCACCTCCCTGTCCTGGTCCCGCTACTCCTTCGTGGGCGTCCGCTCCGCCGCCACCCTCACCGAGCGGGACGGACAGGCGCACTGGCTCGGCACCCCGCCCGTCGGCGTCCCCGTGGGCGGCGATCCCCTCGCGGCCCTGCGCGCCACCATCGAGGCGCTTCACACCCCGCAGGGCGAGGGACTGCCCCCGTTCACCGGCGGCATGGTCGGCTATCTGGGCTACGACATCGTGCGCCGCCTGGAGAAGATCGGCCCCGGCGAGCAGGACGACCTGAAACTGCCCGAGCTGACCATGCTGCTCACCAGCGACCTGGCCGTCCTGGACCACTGGGACGGCTCGGTCCAGCTCATCGCCAACGCGATCAACCACAACGACCTGGAGACAGGCGTCGACGAGGCGTACGCGGACGCCGTCGCCCGTCTGGACGCCATGGAGGCAGACCTCTCCCGCGCGGTGTCACAGCCGCCGGCCGCGCTCCCGCCCTCCGAACTCCCCGAGTACACCGCGCTCTGGGGCGGCCCCGACTTCCAGGACGCCGTGGAGGACATCAAGGAGCGGATCCGGGCCGGCGAGGCCTTCCAGGTCGTGCCCTCCCAGCGCTTCGAAACGCCGTGCACCGCAAGCGCGTTGGACGTCTACCGGGTCCTGCGGGCGACCAACCCGTCGCCGTACATGTACCTGTTCCGCTTCGACGGCTTCGACGTCGTCGGCTCCTCCCCGGAGGCCCTGGTCAAGGTCGAGGGCGGGCAGGCGATGGTGCACCCCATCGCGGGCACCCGGCCGCGCGGCGCGACCGTGCAGGACGACCAGGCCCTGGCTGACGAGCTGCTCGCCGACCCCAAGGAGCGCGCCGAGCACCTCATGCTCGTCGACCTCGGGCGCAACGACCTCGGACGGGTCTGCGAGCCCGGCTCCGTCGAGGTCGTCGACTTCATGTCCATCGAGCGGTACTCGCACGTGATGCACATCGTCTCCACGGTGACCGGCCGGGTCGCGGCCGGCCGTACGGCCTTCGACGTGCTCACCGCCTGCTTCCCCGCCGGCACCCTCTCCGGGGCGCCCAAGCCGCGCGCGATGCAGATCATCGACGAACTGGAGCCGTCCCGGCGCGGGTTGTACGGCGGCTGCGTCGGCTACCTCGACTTCGCCGGCGACTCCGACACCGCCATCGCCATCCGTACGGCCCTCCTGCGCGACGGTACGGCGTACGTCCAGGCCGGCGCCGGCATCGTCGCCGACTCGGTCCCGGCCGCGGAGGACGACGAGTGCCGCAACAAGGCGGCGGCGGTCCTGCGCGCCGTACACACGGCGAACCGGCTCGGACGGTAGCGCGGTGGGCCGGCTCCGGCGCGGTGTGCCGGTACGGGGCCGGCTCGCGGAGCCGGGCGGTGGGCCGGTCCGGGCGGGCGGCGGGACGACGGGGCGACGGGTCGGTCCGGGCGGCTGACGTACCGCCCGACGCTCCCCGGACCGCTCCGGGCCGTACGACCCTGGGGTGAATCGTGGTCGAATCGCGAGCAATAGGACGAGGCTCACGCAACCCCGAATGAGGGTTCGGCCGGGGTTCAGGCGATAGTGGGGTCTGTGACTGCTGTACCTCACCCCCGATCCGAAGCCGCGGGACCCTCCCGGTCCGGCCGCCGCAGCCTCGCTGTGACCCTGCTGAGCGGCGCGCTCGGCGCGGCCGTGGCCCTGCTGTCCACCCGGCAGAACTGGGCACAGGGGACCGCGACCGTGGCCGGCGGCGCCTTCCCGCTGACCGTCAAGGGCAGCGACATCACGGGTGTGCCCGCGGCGCTCGCGATAGTGGGCCTCGCCGCGCTCGTCGCCGTCTTCGCCGTCCGCCGCTCCGGCCGCCTCCTGGTCTCCGCGCTGCTCGCGCTCTCCGGCGCCGGCACGGTCGTCGCCGCCGTCCTCGGCGCGAGCGACAGCTCCGCCCTCGACGAGCGGGCCGCCGCCGCCTCCGGCAACACCGCCGCCACCGCGGCCGGGATCGGCCACACCGTCTGGCCGTACGCGGCCGCGGCGGGCGGCGCGCTCATCCTGTTCGCCGGGCTGCTCGCCCTGCGCTACGGACGCCTGTGGCCCGCCATGTCCGGCCGCTACGAGCGGGACGGCAGGCCCCGGCCCCGCAAGGTCAAGCCGGTCGACCCGGACCGCCCCGAGGACATCTGGAAGGCACTCGACCGCGGCGAGGACCCCACCGGTCCCGACCCGGCCGGAACCTAGGGCCCGGCCGCCCCTTCGCGTCGGATCGGTCCCCGGCGCCGGGCGCCGCGGACCCGGCGGGAATCGGCGGACACGCCCTTGCCCCGGCGCCCACGCTGTTCCGTGGCCCGGGTCCCCGTCCCGCCCGGCCGACCGACGCGCGAGGGGCGACCCCCCGCTCACGGCGGGCCCGCGCGTACGGGACAATGGACGATGAGCGTCCGACTCACACACGCATACAGCAACGAGGAGCAAGTCATGGCGGGCAGCAGCCACGGTCACACCCCGGCCGCCTGGACCGGTGTCATCATCGCCTTCATCGGTTTCTGCATCGCGGGTGCCTACATGGTGATGGCCGAACCGCTGGGCTTCTGGGCCGGCATGGTCGTCGTCGTCCTCGGCGGTGTCGTGGGCATGGTCATGCGGAGCATGGGTCTCGGCCAGCCGAAGACCTCCGAGGCGCACCCCGCGAACACGACGCGCTCGACCGTGAGCGCCGACGCCTGACCCACTGAGGCTTCACGGAAGGCGGCCCCGGCACACCCGCCGGGGCCGCCTTCCGTGTACCCGGGCGAGCGCCCGCCCCGCGCGCGAGGCAGAATGCGTCGCGTGAACGCCGAAACCCAGAGGGTGACGCAGGCCGGGCCGGGCGCCGTCGTCCTGCTGCGGCGGCTCACCGCTCCCGGCGGGACACTCGCGGCCGTCGCCGGGGCCTTCGCGTACGTCGGGGCCGTCGACCCCAACCAGCCCGGCCACTACCCCGTCTGCCCGCTGCTGCGCCTCACGGGCGTGTACTGCCCCGGCTGCGGCGGTCTGCGCAGCGCGCACGCCTTCGTGCACGGGGACCTCGCCACCGCCCTCACGGACAACGCGCTCGCCGTCGGCGGCTACCTGGCCTTCGCGGTGCTGTGGGCCGTCTGGGTGATCCGCGCGGTGCGCGGACGGCCCGCGCGGCTCGATCTCGGACCGGTCCACCTGTGGAGTCTGGGCGCGTTGGTGCTGGTCTTCACCGTTGTCCGGAACCTGCCGTCCGGCGGCTGGCTGCACCCTTGATCAAATGACAAATGTCCAGGTAATGGGACCGGCGTCAACCGGATGCGAGGCCTACGCCTTCCTCCGGATACCATCGCAGTGACCCGACTTTTCCGTCAGGGACAGCGAACCCGGGTCGGATGCCCGACAGCTTCAACCGTCCACCGCAGGAAGGGGGCCGCTCGCGTGAGTGTGCTCGACGAGATCATCGACGGAGTCCGTGCCGACCTCGCGGAGCGGCAGGCGCGCGTCAGCCTCGACGAGCTCAAGGAGCGCGCGGCGAAGGCTCCGGCGGCCAAGGACGGCGTGGCGGCCCTGCGCGGTGACGGCGTCAAGGTCATCTGCGAGGTCAAGCGGTCCAGCCCGTCCAAGGGCGCGCTCGCCGCGATCGCCGACCCGGCGGCCCTGGCCGCCGACTACGAGGCGGGCGGCGCGGCCGTCATCTCCGTCCTCACCGAACAGCGCCGCTTCGGCGGTTCGCTCGCCGACCTGGAGGCCGTCCGCGCCCGCGTGGACGTCCCGGTGCTGCGCAAGGACTTCATCGTCACGTCGTACCAGCTCTGGGAGGCCCGCGCGTACGGCGCCGACCTGGCGCTGCTCATCGTCGCGGCCCTCGAACAGCCCGCCCTGGAGTCCCTCATCGAGCGTGCCGAGTCCATCGGGCTCACGCCGATCGTCGAGGTACACGACGAGGACGAGGTCGAGCGGGCGGTGGACGCCGGCGCGAAGATCATCGGTGTCAACGCGCGCAACCTGAAGACGCTGAAGGTCGACCGTACGACCTTCGAGCGGGTCGCCCCCGAGATCCCCGACGGCATCGTCAAGATCGCCGAGTCCGGTGTCCGTGGCCCGCACGACCTCATCGCGTACGCCAACGCGGGCGCCGACGCGGTCCTGGTCGGCGAGTCCCTCGTCACCGGCCGCGACCCGAAGACCGCCGTCTCCGACCTGGTCGCGGCAGGCGCCCACCCGGCCCTGCGGCACGGACGGGACTGACCTGCCGGTGTCCGTCCCGACCCTCGCCCCCGCCGTACCCCGTCCGGGCCACCGCCCCGACGGCGTACCGGCGCGCGCGGGGTCGGCCGTACCCCGTCCGGCCGTATCCCGTCCGGCCGAACAGGCTCCGGCTGTGCCAGGTCCGGCCGTACGCGTACCGGCTTCAGGACCCACGGCTCCGGCCGTACCGGCTTCGGGAGGTCCGGTCCCGTCGTCGCGTGCCGGATCGCCCGCGGTGAGGGTGGACTGCGGGTACTCGTACCCGCCCGTCGCGTCCGGCGCCCACCTCTCCCTGCCCGGGGGCCTGTACGCCGGGCGCCCCTGTGTGCCGCCCGCCGCAGCGCTCCCGGTGCCCTCGGCGGCGCGTGATCCCTACGCCCGGCTCGCCCGCGGCTGCCGCCCGCGCGGCTGCCGGGCGCCCGCACGCCGTGTGCACGGGCGCCGGGTCCGTTACGTCATCGGCGACGAGCCGGGTCAGGTCAACGGCATGCGATGGCCCGAGCGCGTACGCGCGCTCACGCCCTCCCCGGCCTAGTCCCGCTCTCGGGCGGACCGGACCGGGTCGACTCCACTCGACTCCACCCGTGCACCCGTCCGGACCCCCCGAGGGGCCGGTCCGGATCCACCTGGCACGGGGGATCCAGCCGAGTCCGGCACACCCCGGTCCTCGCGACGGCACGTCCGTCGCGGCCCCGGGCGGACCGGCGGCAGGGCGGGCGGTGTCACCGACAGGTCCGTCGGTCACCGCGGAGCGTGGGTGCGTCCGGCTTTCCGTGACCCCTGTCCGATCCCGTAACCGGGGCTGTCGCCCCTGCGAGGTATCCGTATGCCCAGCGAGTTCTTCATTCCCGACTCCGACGGTCAAGTCCCCAGCGCCGAAGGCTACTTCGGCGCGTTCGGCGGCAAGTTCATCCCGGAGGCGCTGGTCGCCGCCGTGGACGAGGTCGCCGTCGAGTACGACAAGGCCAAGGCGGACCCCGAGTTCGCCCGCGAGCTCGACGACCTGCTCGTCCACTACACCGGACGCCCGAGCTCCCTCACCGAGGTGCCCCGCTTCGCCGAACACGCCGGTGGCGCGCGGATCTTCCTCAAGCGCGAGGACCTCAACCACACCGGCTCGCACAAGATCAACAACGTGCTCGGCCAGGCCCTGCTCACCCGGCGCATGGGCAAGACCCGCGTCATCGCGGAGACCGGCGCCGGCCAGCACGGCGTCGCCACGGCCACCGCCTGCGCGCTCTTCGGCCTCGAATGCACCATCTACATGGGCGAGATCGACACCCAGCGCCAGGCGCTGAACGTGGCCCGGATGCGTATGCTCGGCGCCGAGGTCATCGCCGTGAAGTCCGGCTCCCGCACCCTCAAGGACGCCATCAACGAGGCGTTCCGCGACTGGGTCGCCAACGTAGACCACACCCACTACCTCTTCGGGACCGTCGCGGGCCCGCACCCCTTCCCCGCCATGGTCCGCGACTTCCACCGGGTCATCGGCGTCGAGGCCCGGCGGCAGATCCTGGAGCGCGCCGGCCGGCTGCCCGACGCCGCCGTCGCCTGTGTCGGCGGCGGTTCGAACGCCATCGGCCTCTTCCACGCCTTCATCCCCGACAGCGGTGTCCGCCTGATCGGCTGCGAGCCCGGTGGCCACGGCGTGGAGACCGGCGAGCACGCGGCGACCCTCACCGCGGGCGAGCCCGGCATCCTGCACGGATCACGGTCGTACGTCCTCCAGGACGAGGAGGGTCAGATCACCGAGCCCTACTCGATCTCGGCCGGACTCGACTACCCCGGCATCGGCCCCGAGCACTCCTACCTCAAGGACAGCGGCCGCGCCGAGTACCGAGCGGTCACCGACGACGCGGCGATGCAGGCCCTGCGGCTGCTCTCCCGCACCGAGGGCATCATCCCGGCGATCGAGAGCGCCCACGCGCTCGCCGGGGCCCTGGAGGTCGGCAAGGAACTGGGCAAGGACGGGCTGATCGTCGTCAACCTGTCCGGACGCGGCGACAAGGACATGGACACGGCCGCACGCTACTTCGGCCTCTACGACAACGGCGTCGACGCCGTCGTCGCCGCGGACGCCGACAGCGAGAACGCCGAGATCGAGGGGGACGCCAAGTGAGCGGCAACATCCGGCTGTTGAGCGACACGCTCGCCGCGGCGAGGACGGAGGGGCGGTCCGCCCTCATCGCGTACCTGCCCGCCGGGTTCCCGACCGTCGACGGCGGCATCGCCGCCGTCAAGGCCGTCTTCGACGGCGGCGCCGACATCGTCGAGGTCGGACTGCCGCACAGCGACCCGGTCCTCGACGGTCCTGTCATCCAGACCGCCGACGACATCGCCCTGCGCGGCGGCGTCAAGATCGCGGATGTCATGCGGACCGTCCGGGAGGCCGTCGCGGCCACCGGCAAGCCCGTCCTCGTGATGACGTACTGGAACCCGATCGACCGCTACGGCGTCGAGCGCTTCACCGCCGAGCTCGCCGAGGCGGGCGGCGCGGGCTGCATCCTGCCCGACCTGCCCGTCCAGGAGTCGGGGCTGTGGAGGGAGCACGCGGAGAAGCACGGCCTCGCGACCGTCTTCGTCGTCGCGCCCAGCAGCAAGGACGCCCGGCTCGCCGAGATCACCGCGGCGGGCAGCGGGTTCGTGTACGCGGCCTCGCTGATGGGGGTCACCGGAACCCGGGAGTCTGTCGGGAACCAGGCCCAGGACCTGGTGGCGCGCACCAAGGCCACCACGGAGCTGCCCGTCTGCGTCGGCCTCGGCGTCTCCAGCGCCGCGCAGGCCGCCGAGGTGGCCGGCTTCGCCGACGGCGTGATCGTCGGCTCGGCGTTCGTGAAGCGGATGCTGGACGCCCCGGACGAGGCGGCCGGCCTCGAAGCCGTACGGGCGCTCGCGGCCGACCTCGCGAAGGGCGTGCGCGGAACGGCGTAGAGCCGTCACGCGGATCCGTACGTACGCCACGGCCCGGATCCGCGCGTACGCCACGGCCCGGATCCGCGCGTAGCCCCCGCGCGGGTCGGTACGTACGCCCCCGCGCGGGTCGGTGCGTACGCCCCACGCGGATCCGGTATGTACCGGACAATCCGCTCACCCGAACGAGTGGACCTTGGACCGGGGAGGCGCGCTGTGCCTCCCCGGTTCGTTCTGCCGGATGTGAGCGAGAAGAACCGTGACGGAAAGCGCAACGCCCGCGAGCGGCTGGCGGTCGAGCGAGAGAAGCAGAAGGCCGGGGAGAAGCGCCGTCGCGCGCTGATCGTGGGGGCGTCGGTGGTCTGCGTCCTCGGTCTGGCCGCCGTGATCGGCGTGGTGGCCGCCAACGCAGGCAAGGACAAGAAGAGCGGCGCCTCGGGCCCGGTCGTGTCGCCCTCGGGCGCCACCGGCAAGGACAGCCTCGCGATCCCCGTCGGCAAGGACAGCGCCAAGTCGACCCTCACGGTGTGGGAGGACTTCCGCTGCCCGGCCTGCCAGGCATTCGAGACGGCCTACCGACCGACGATCCACGAGCTGACCGACTCCGGACAGCTGAAGGCCGAGTACCACCTCGTCACGCTGATCGACGGGAACCTGGGCGGCAGCGGCTCCCTCAAGGCGGCCAACGCCGCGGCCTGCGCGCAGGACGCCGGGAAGTTCCGCGACTACCACGACGTGCTGTACGCGAACCAGCCCAAGGAGACCGACGACGCCTTCGCCGACAACGCCAAGCTCATCGAGCTCGCCGGCAAGGTCGGCGGCCTGGACACCCCGGCCTTCCGCAGCTGTGTCAACAACGGTACGCACGACGGCTGGGTCCAGAAGTCGCACGCCGCGTTCCAGAGCAACGGCCTCACGGGCACCCCGACCGTGCTCCTGGACGGCAAGACCATCTCCGCGGACCAGACGATGACCCCCGCCAAGCTCAAGCAGATGGTGGAGGCGGCGAACAAGGGCTGAGCCGTCCGCGCGCTCCGGCCACCCGTCCGCGCGCTCCGGCGCCCGGCCTGTTCACAGGTCGGCGTCCCCGCCTGTTCACAGCCCGGGGGCGCCGCACGTTATGGACCCGTTGCGGGGCTGCCCGCCGTCGGCGGCGTCCGGCACGGTAGCGTCGACCCTGCCATGGAACTTGCCTACATTCCCAGCCCGTCGCACGGTGTGCTGCACCTCGGCCCCATTCCGCTGCGCGGCTACGCGTTCTGCATCATCATCGGCGTCTTCGTAGCCGTCTGGCTCGGCAACAAGCGCTGGATCGCCCGGGGAGGGCGGACCGGCACTGTTGCCGACATCGCGGTCTGGGCCGTGCCCTTCGGTCTCGTCGGCGGCCGGCTCTACCACGTGATCACGGACTACGAGCTGTATTTCAGCGAGGGCCGTGACTGGGTGGACGCCTTCAAGATCTGGCAGGGCGGGCTCGGTATCTGGGGCGCCATCGCCCTCGGTGGGCTGGGCGCCTGGATCGGGTGCCGTCGCCGGGGTATCCCCCTGCCCGCCTGGGCCGACGCCCTCGCGCCGGGCATCGCCTTCGCGCAGGCGATCGGGCGCTGGGGCAACTGGTTCAACCAGGAGCTGTACGGCAGGGCCACGGACCTTCCGTGGGCGCTGCACATCACGTCCTCCACGGACGGGCGGGTCCCCGGTTACTACCACCCGACGTTCCTGTACGAGTCCCTGTGGTGCGTCGGCGTCGGATTCCTGGTCATCTGGGCCGACCGCCGTTTCAAGCTCGGCCACGGACGCGCCTTCGCCCTGTACGTCGCCGCCTACTGCGTCGGCCGGGGCTGGATCGAGTACATGCGTGTCGACGACGCCCACCACATCCTGGGCCTGCGTCTGAACGACTGGACCGCGCTGGTGGTCTTCCTCCTCGCGGTGCTCTATTTCGTGCTCTCGGCCCGGCTGCGTCCGGGGCGTGAGGAGATCGTGGAGCCGCACGCCGACGAGGACGCGTCGTCCGAGGGCGACGAGACCGCCTCCGGTGAGGACAAGGACGCGGCCGAGGACAAGGCCGACGACAAGGCCGACGACAAGGGCGAGAGCGGGGACCAGGGCGAGGGCGAGGGCGCTGCCGTCGCCGGGGCCGAGGGCGACTCCGTCGACCTCGGCAAGCCGGCCGTCGCCGGGTCCGGCAAGTCCGCCGAGTCCCCGGAGTCCGCCGGATCCGCGTCCGAGGCGGCGTCCGAGCCGGCATCCGAGACCGAGACCCACGCCGAGTCCGGGACGGAGTCCGTGTCGCGGGACGAGGCCGGGTCGGCCAAGAAGAGCTGAGTTCTCCCGTCGTACAAGGGGGCGCCGCGTCCGGGACGCGGCGCCCCCTTCGTGCTGTCCCGGGCCGTCACGAACGAGGCCGTCCCTCGGACCGTCCCTCAGGCCGTCCCGTCTCAGGCCAGGCGCTGGGCGAGAGCGAGGGTGCGGCGGGCGCCCGTGACCACCGCCGCGTCGATGAAGCGGCCGTCCGGCAGTGCCTGGGCACCCGGATCGGCGGCGGCCGCCCGGATGACGGCCTCGGCGGAGTCGACCTCGGCGGGGGTGGGGAGGTAGGCCCGCTCGATGATGGGAAGCTGACGGGGATGGATCGCCGCGCGTCCGAGGAAGCCGAGAACGCGGCCGTGCGCGCAGGACGAGGCCAGGCCCTCCACATCGCGGATGTCGGGGTAGACCGACTGGACCGGCGGCGGGAGCCCGGCGGCTCGGGCGGCCACGACCAGGCGGGCCCGGGACCAGTCCAGGCCCGCTTCGTCGCGGACGCCGAGATCGGCCCGTAGATCACTCTCACCGAGCGCGATACCGCGCAGCGAGCGATGGGACGAGGCGATGGAGAAGGCCTGCTCCACGCCCAGAGCGGTCTCCAGCAGGGCGTAGAGCGGGATCGCGCCGCCCTCCGCCGGGGTCGCGCTCTCCGCCACCCGTACGACGTCGGAGCGCGAGGTCACCTTCGGCAGCCGCAGGCCGGACAGGCCGGGCAGCGGCGAGAGCGTCTTCAGGTCGGCGTCGGCGAAGGGTCCGTCGAGGGCGTTGACCCGGACGTGCACCGGGACGGGCGGCGCTTCGGCGAGCAGGTCGGCGGTGGCGGAGCGGGCGTACTCCTTGCGGTGCGCCGCGACCGCGTCCTCCAGGTCGACGAGGACGACGTCCGCGCCGGATGCCAGGGCCTTGGCCACCACCTCGGGGCGGTCACCCGGCGCGTACAGCCAGGTGAGGGGCAGGAGGTCCGCGGTCACAGCGCGCCCTCCGCTCTCAGCGTCTCGATCTCGGGCCCCGTCAGGCCGAGTTCGGTGAGCACGGCGTCGGTGTCCGCGCCGTGCGGGCGTCCCGCCCAGTGGATCGCGCCGGGTGTGGCGGAGAGCCGGAAGAGGACGTTCTGCATGCGCAGCGGGCCGAGTTCGGGGTCGTCGACGGTGGTGACCGTGTCCAGGGCCTGGTACTGCGGGTCGGTCATGACGTCCCGGACGTCCTGGACGGGGGCGATCGCCGCCTCCGCCTTCTCGAAGGCGGCGAGGACCTCGTCCCTGGAGCGTTCGGCGATCCACGCGCCGACAGCCCCGTCCAGGACGTCGGCGTGGCGCGCCCGGTCCGCGCCGGTCGCGAACCACGGCTCGTCGATCACGTCCGGGCGGCCCACCAGCCGCATCACCCGCTCGGCGATCGACTGCGCCGACGTCGAGACCGCGACCCAGGAACCGTCCGCCGTGCGGTAGGTGTTGCGGGGCGCGTTGTTGGCCGAGCGGTTGCCGGTGCGGGGCTGGACATGGCCCAGCTGGTCGTACCAGATCGGCTGCGGGCCGAGGACGGTCAGGATCGGCTCGATGATCGCCATGTCGATCACCTGGCCCTCGCCGGTGCGCTCGCGCGCGGTCAGCGCGGTCAGCACGGCGTACGCGGTGGCCAGTCCGGCGATCGAGTCGGCCAGGCCGAACGGCGGGAGGGTCGGTGGTGCGTCCGGTTCGCCGGTGATCGCCGCGAAGCCGCTCATCGCCTCCGCGAGGGTGCCGAAGCCGGGGCGGTGCGCGTACGGGCCGAACTGGCCGAAGGCGGTGACCCGGGCGAGGATCAGACGAGGGTTGGCCGCGGACAGTTCCTCCCAGCCGAGGTCCCACTTCTCCAGGGTGCCCGGACGGAAGTTCTCGATGATCACGTCGGCGTCGGCGGCGAGCCGGAGCAGGGTCTCGCGGCCGCCGCGCTTCGAGAGGTCGAGCGTGATCGTGCGCTTGTTTCGGCCGAGGAGCTTCCACCACAGGCCGATGCCGTCCTTCGAGGGGCCGTGTCCGCGGGACGGGTCGGGCTGGGCGGGGTGCTCGACCTTGACGACCTCCGCGCCGAAGTCGCCGAGCAGGGTGGCGGCGAGCGGTCCCGCGAACAGGGTCGCGAGGTCGAGGACGCGCAGGCCGCCGAGGGAGCCGCCCCCGGTGTGCCCGTTCACGCGCCGGCCTGGGTGTCGATCTCGGAGCGGTACGGCATCGAGGACGTCGCTCCGGGCCGCTGTACCGACATCGAGGCCGCGGCCGACGCCCACACCATGGCCTCCGACATCTCCCGGCCCTCGGCGAGCGCCACCGCGAGGGTGCCGACGAAGGTGTCGCCCGCTCCGGTGGAGTCGACGGCGGTCACCTTCGGCGCGGGAACCGTGATGGGTTCGGCGCCCCGGGCCGCGTACAGGCTGCCGTCCGCGCCCAGTGTGACGACGACCTCGGGGACCTGTTCGAGCAGCGCGGCGGCGGCACCGCGCGGGTCGGTGAAGCCGGTGAGCGCGGTGGCCTCGTGCTGGTTGGGCACCAACAGGTCGATGGTGGCGAGCAGTTGGGGCGGCAGATACTGGGACGGCGCCGGGGTCAGGATCGTCCGGACGCCGTGCCGGCGTGCGGCCTCCGCGCCGGCGAGCACGGCTTCCAGCGGGATTTCGAGCTGGAGGAGAAGCGCGTCCGCGCTGGCGATGAGGCCCTCGTCGCCCGGGGCGAGGGAGGTGACGGTGCCGTTGGCGCCGGGGATGACGACGATCGCGTTGCCGCCCTCGTCGTCCACCACGATGTGCGCGGTGCCCGACGGGCCCTCGGTGGTGCGCAGATGGTCGGTGTTCACGCCGAAGTGCTCCAGAGTGGAGCGGAGCTGGCTGCCGAAGGAGTCGGCGCCCACCGCGCCGACCAGCGAGACGTCGGCGCCCGCGTGCGCGGCGGCCACCGCCTGGTTCGCGCCCTTGCCACCGGGGATCGTTCGGAACTCCCGTCCCGTGACGGTCTCTCCGCGCTGTGGGGCTTTGGCGACATACGCGACGAGGTCCATGTTCGTGCTGCCGAGCACGGCGATATGGGTCATGGGCGAACGGTCTCCCGTTGTGTGAGGTGGGCGAGGGCGTCGAAGCCGATGCCGTTGAAGTCGGCGACGGAGGTGGCGAGCCGGTTCTTGAGGGGGCCCGTCCAGCGGTCGGGCAGTCTGGCGGGGTCGCCCGTGAGCAGGCCGGCGATGCTTCCGGCCGTCGCGCCGTTCGAGTCGGTGTCGAGACCGCCGGACACCGCGCGGCAGATCGAGCCGCCGAAGTCGCCGTCGGCGTGGGTGAGGGCGGCGGCGATCAGCGCGGTGTTGGGGACGGCGTGGACCCAGTGGCAGTCGCGGTGGGTGGCGTGCAGTTCGTCGACCACCGTGTCGAAGTCCGCTGTCGTACGGGCGAGCCGGATCGCGTGGCGGACCGCCCGGGCCAGCCGGGAGCCGGGCGGGACGACTCTCAGTCCGGCGCGCAGGCAGTCGTGGACGTCACGTGTCGCGGTGGCCGCCTCGGCGATGGCGGCCGCCGTGAACATGGCCGCGTAGACGCCGTTGGCCGTGTGGGTGAGGACGGCGTCGCGGTACGCCTGTTCCGCGGCCCGCGCCGGGTCGCCCGGGTTGGTCCAGCCGTGCACGTCCGCGCGGATCAGGGCGCCGATCCACTCGCGGAACGGGTTGTGACGGCGGGCGGTGTCCGGGGGCTCGACGCCGCTGAGGAGGTTGCGGTAGGCGACGCGCTCCGCGGTGAAGGTGCGGCCGGCCGGGAGTTCGTCCAGCCAGAGGCGGGCCACGTCCGCGGTGGTGAAGTCCCGGCCGTACCGCTGGAGCAGCAGCAGGTTCAGGAGAGGGTAGTTGAGGTCGTCGTCCTCCGGCATGCCGTCGATGTTCTCGGCCAGGGAGGTGGCGGCGGAGCGCCGGTTCCAGGGGTGGGCGTCCAGGAGTTCCCGGGGTACGCCCCGCTCGCTGAACCAGGTGCGCAGGGGCCAGTTGCCGCAGGCTCCGGCCAGTGCCCGGATCGCGTCGAGGGGGAGCTTCTCCACGGGTTTGCCCAGCAGACAGCCCACGGCCCGGCCGAGCCACGCCGCTTCGAGGCGGGCCCGGTCGGGAGCGGGTACGGGCGCGTACCGCGGGGGTGGCCAGGCGGGGCACTGCGCCTTGATCAGTGCCAGATCCGTCGGTTCGTCGTCCGCCAACCCGCCCGGCAGGGCGGCGAGTTCGTCGAGGAGATCGGCCGCGAGCCAGCGCAGGGACGGCGAGGCCGGGGTCGCCGAGGCGCCCGCGCGCAGCGGGGCGGGCCTGCCGCCCGCCGCGTGCCAGCGGGCGGCGACGCGGGCCGGCTCGCGGCCGTCCTGGACGGCCTGGTGGAGCTCGTGGCCGAGGAGGTCCTCGGGCTGGACCCAGGTCAGTCGGAGCACGGTGTTCCCGCCAGCGCGGCGTACGCCGCCTCGTGGGCCCGGCGGCGGTGGACGTCGCGGCCGAAGATCTCCCGGGTCACCTCGGCGAGCGTACGCGCCGGGGCGTCCAGGTCGAGGCGGCTGGACTCCGCCACCGTCTTGGCCCAGTCATGGGGTACCCCGGCGCCCAGCGCGCCCGCGAGGGCGCCGGCCATGGTGGCGATCGAGTCGCAGTCGCGGCCGTAGTTCACCGAACCGAGCACCGCGTGCCGGAAGTCGCCGCCGGAGACGACCAACATGCCGAGCGCGACGGGGAGTTCCTCGATGGAGTGGAGCCGGGAGGGGCGGCGGGCGCCGAGGGAGGGGGAGCGGTAGTCGGGTCCGACCGTGTCGTACGGGGCCACCGCCCGGCGCAGCGGGAGAAGCGCCGACTCGAAGTCCGTGTGGCGGGAGGCGACTTCGCAGACCGCCTCGACGGCGGCGCGGGTGCCGTCCTCGGCCAGCGACAGACACGCGGCGACGACCGAGTCGGGGGTCGCGCCGGGTGAGCAGGCCGCCGCCACCGCCGCCGCGAAGACGCCCGCGGCCTCGCGGCCGTACGAGGACTGGTGGGCGCCCGCGATGTCGAGCGCCTCGGCGTACGCGCCCGCCGGGTTGGCCGCGTTGACCAGGCCGACCGGGGCCATGTACATCGCGGCACCGCAGTTGACGATGTTGCCGGTCCCGGCCTCCCGGGGGTCGACATGGCCGTAGTGGAGGCGGGCGACCAGCCACTTCTCGGCGAGGAAGATCCGTTGGAGGGGGAGGGCCTCGGCCTCCAGTTCCGGGATCCAGCGGGGGGTCGTCATCAGGTCGGGGACCAGGTGCTCGGCGACGGCGTAGGCGTCGAGGTGGTCGCGGACGGTGGCGTACACCCGTACCAGAGCGTGGGTCATCAGGGTGTCGTCGGTGACGTGTCCGTCGCCCTTGTGGTACGGGGCGATGGGGCGGGCGGTGGGCCAGTCGTCGCCGTTCCAGGGGCCGACGACGCCGTGCACCCGGCCGCCGTGGCGTTCGGTGATCTGCTCGGGGGAGTACCCCTCGACGGGGCCGCCGAGGGCGTCGCCGACGGCGGCCCCGACGAGGGCTCCGCTGATCCGTTCGTCGAGGGTTCCCGTTCCTTCTCCTTTGGGCGTCATGCCCGAATCATCCCTCCGGGGTCACCGGTTCCGGGGAATCGAGCGGGTCGGCGAGTCCTGCCGCCTCCAGGAGTTCGGCGAGCGCGATGAGATCCGTCCCGGTCAGCCGGGGCAGCGCGCAGCCGGACAGGGTGCGGCAGGCGTCGCGCCAGGGGGCGGGGATCGCGGCGGCGCCGCCGAGGGCCCCGGTGAGCGCGCCGGCCAGCGCGGGGGCCGAGTCGGCGACGCGGGACAGGCACGCGGCGGCGGGCACGGCCTCGGCGATCCGGCCGCGCGCGGCCAGCGCCAGGGCCAGGGCGACGGGGACGGTCTCGGCGGCCGCGATGCCGTAGCTGTAGACGTGGTCGACGATCTGGTGCTCCAGCAGGGGCACCAGGGCGAAGGTGCTCTCGCTGCCCTCCGCCAGCGCGAGGGCGTGCCGGGCGTTGCGGCCGATCTCCGTCGCGGCGGGCAGTTCGGCCAGGGCCGCCCCCACACAGGTGTCGACGCCGTGCCCGGCGAGGGCGAGCGCCACCGCCGCGGCCATCGCGCGGGCGCCGTGCACCCCGTCGCCGTCCTGGGTGTAGCGGGCGTCGAACTCGGCCAGTTCCGCGGCGAGTCGGGGGTCTCCCGGGTGTGCCACGGCGAGGACGCAGGCCCGTACGCAGGCCGCGTCGTCGAAGTAGTGCGGGTTGTCGTGGCCGGTGGCGGGCGGGCGCAGACCGGTGGCGAGGTTGCCCAGCCCGGCGCGCACGGAGATCCGGGCGCGCAGCGGGAGCAGGGCGGACTCGACCTCGGGGGCGCGGTCCGCGGCGGCGGCGACCTCGCTGGCGACTGCGTTCCAGGACAGGTCGATGGAGGCGCGCATCCTGCGTTCGAGGCTCAGGTCGCCGAGTGCGGTGGTCTCCCCGGCCCGCAGCACGGCCTCCGCCGCGAACGCCGCCCACTCGGCGTCGTCCGAGGGGCCGAGCCGCAACGGTTCCGGCGGCTGGTTCAGCGCGATCGGCACGGGCAGGGTCGTCGTCGCGTTCTGCTCCGCGAAGGTGTCCAGCTCGCGGGTCAGCCGCCGGGTCCACTCGGGCATCCGCGCGGCCCGGTGCCGCGCGGCGGGCCACCCCGCGGCATCCCCCGCGGCCAGCCCGAGGAGCAGCCCCTCGATGCGGCGCGCACCAGCACCCGCGGGCACCTCCACCGAGGAGATCCCCAGCCCCTGCGCCCCCTCCGCGAGCACCAGGCACTCCGCGGCCCGGCCGACCACCACCGGGTCCGGCCACGCGGCGGCCAGTACGGCAGACCCCACGGGCCCCCCGCTTTCGGCGAGTGCCGTGGGGCTCCCGCCTTCGGCGAGTGCCGTGGGGATCCTGCCTTCTGCGGCTGCGGCAGGCCCCCCGCCGTTGGCGAGTGCCACACGCCCCCCGCCTTCGGCGAGTGCCGTCGGTGCCGTCACTGTCGAGGGTCCCACCAGCCCCTGCTTCCGGGTGCCCTCGGCGGGTGTCGCCGGTGCCGCCGGTGCCGCCGGTGCCGACGGGCCGACGGGTGTCGGTGTGTGCGTCGCGAGGGTGCTTCGGGACGGTCCGCAGGCCTCCGCCGGGTCGGGCGGTGCCAGTTCGGGGGACGAGGCCGACGAGGCGCCCTCGCCCGGTGTCGGGCCGGACTCGTCGCCGGCCAGGCCGGGCTTCATGACCACACCGCGTCGCCACCGGCGGCCGGCTCGCGGTCGTCCGTGTCCGGGCGGACGCAGGTGTGCGTGGCGGGCACGGCGCAGGCGTCCGGGGCCGGAAGAACGCGTCCCCCGGCGCCCCACTTCTCCTCGTTCTCCGGGGTCAGGAGTTCCGCCACGTCCAGGATGTGGTGGCCCTCCATCGAGGGGAGGCAGCTGCCGCGGGCCGGTCCGATCCCCGCCGCCCAGTCGGCGGGGATCGAGGACATCCCCCGGGTCGCGCCCGCCAGCGCTCCGGCCACCGCGGCCGTCGTGTCGGCGTCGCGGCCCATGTTCACCGCGGTGAGCACCGCCTCGGTGAACTCCCCGTCCGCCGCCGCGTACGCCCCGAAGGCGAGGGCCACGGCCTCGGGTGCCAGGTCGGTCCACGGGTAGCCGCCGATCACCACGGCCGAGCGCACCGCGCGTTCGCCGCGGTGGGCCACCGCGACCGCGCGGCGCAGCGAGCGGGCCGTCCACGAGTCGTCCGGGACGACGGCCAGGGCCGAGGCCACGACCGCGATGGTGGGAGCCCCCGCCATCGCGGCGGCGACCCCCGCCGCGACCGCCTGGCCGCCGTAGATGCCCTCGCCCTCGTGGCTCACCGAGCCGTCGATCGCCACGAGCCTGGCCGCCTCGGCGGGCCGGCCCGCCGCGAACACGCCGAAGGGCGCCGCACGCATGGCGAGACCGTCGCTCCAGGCGTGCCGGTGCTGGGCGGAGATCGGCGCCACGAGCCCCCGTCGGAGGTTCTCCAGCGTGCCCCGCTCGCTGAATCCGGCCCCGCGGAACGGCCCCTCGTCGCGGTCCGCGATCCACTGGTGCCAGGCCGACTCGACGTGGGCCACGGTCAGCGCCGAGCCGTGCCGTGCCAGCAGCAGCCCGGAGAAGATCGCGTACTCGGTGTCGTCCGTCCCGGCCGGATGCTCGGCGACGTATCCGGTGATCCGGCCCCACTTGGCGCGGATCTCCGACGGCAGCATGTTCTCGGCGGGTGCGCCCAGCGCGTCCCCGACGGCGAGTCCGAGCAGTGCGCCGCGGGCACGGTCGCGGAGACCGGCGGCGTTCCCGGGTGCCGGGGCCGAGGGAATGCAGGCGATGGAAGCCATACGTGCCTCTCCTCTCAGGGCCCCTGCCGGAGCGCGGAGTGCGGAGCGCGGAACCCTTTGCGAATCTGTCCCACCTTGGCGGTTGACAGGAGCCTTACGGACCGCACTGTCACCCGGTCGACATATGTGCATGACATGCTACGGATGAGCGTCGAGAGGTAAAAGCGCAGGTTAGCGCAGCCTTTCCTTGCTGGCGGCGAGGAATTTCGAGGCGTACTTTCGGAGTTGTCGAAAAGTGGAAACAGTCCAATCAAGTACTCCGGGGGACCCGCATGGCGATCATCGAGACCGAGGCCGCGCTGCACGTGGCGCACCGGGACAACCACACCCACCGTGACGTGAACGGCGGATGGCTGCGCCCCGCCGTGTTCGGCGCGATGGACGGCCTGGTCTCCAACCTCGCCCTGATGACCGGTGTCGCCGGCGGGTCCGTCTCCCAGCAGACGATCGTCATCACCGGACTCGCGGGCCTCGCGGCCGGCGCCTTCTCGATGGCCGCCGGCGAGTACACCTCCGTCGCCTCGCAGCGCGAGCTCGTCGAGGCGGAACTCGATGTCGAGCGCCGCGAGCTGCGCAAGCACCCCAAGGACGAGGAGCGCGAGCTGGCCGCGCTGTACGAGTCCCGCGGGGTCGACCCCGAGCTGGCCCAGGAGGTCGCCCGGCAGCTCTCCCGCGATCCCGAGCAGGCCCTGGAGATCCACGCGCGCGAGGAACTCGGCATAGACCCCGGCGACCTGCCCTCCCCGGCCGTCGCCGCCGTGTCCAGCTTCGGCTCGTTCGCGCTCGGCGCGCTGCTCCCCGTACTGCCGTATCTGCTGGGCGCGACCGTCCTGTGGCCGGCGCTGCTGCTCGCCGCGCTCGGGCTCTTCGCGTGCGGTGCCGTCGTGGCCAAGGTGACGGCGCGGTCCTGGTGGTTCAGCGGACTGAGGCAGCTCGCTCTCGGCGGTGCCGCGGCGGGTGTGACGTACGCCCTGGGCAGTCTGTTCGGCGCGGCCGTAGGATGAGGCCTCGATCACCTATGCACGGGACTGCATAAGTAGTCGTTACCCGGCGGTTTCGATTCCTTAACCACTGGGCATGAGCCGTAAGCGCCGCAGGCAATGACGCCTGCTCCGCACTTTCTCGCGGCGGATCACGATCTCTGCCGCGAACCGGCCGACGGTCATTGATCTGTCCGCTTAGGCCCCGCTTAGGTCCCACTCGGGTTCCCGTACCTTCCACCGCCGAGCGCGGTACCCCGCCGCGACCCCGTGGTGTCCGCATGTTGGAACGCGGTATCCGGTTCCCGAGAATCGCTCCATCATGTAACCTGCACGAAATTTTGCACCAACAGAGGGCCAACGTCGTCCCTCGGCAGCTGTCTCCCCCCTGAGCATCAAGAGCCTGGGAGGGACCCCCCGCCCCGACGACGACGGGAGAGCCGATGCGTACGCCGCGCCAGCCGTCCCAGCATTCCGTGAACGACCAGAAGTGGTCCTTCATGGATGCTCGCCCTGCTGCGCAGGGTATGTACGACCCCCGCAACGAGCACGACGCCTGTGGCGTCGGCTTCGTGGCCACCCTCACCGGCGAGGCGAGCCACGCGCTGGTCGAGCAGGCGCTCACCGTTCTGCGCAACCTGGAACACCGCGGTGCCACCGGCTCCGAGCCCGACTCGGGTGACGGCGCGGGCATCCTCTCCCAGGTCCCGGACGCCTTCTTCCGCGAGGTGGCCGGATTCGAACTTCCCGCAGCCGGCGCGTACGCGGTGGGCATCGCCTTCCTCCCCGAGGACGGCACGGCCGACGCCGTCTCACGCATCGAGACGATCGCCGCCGAAGAGGGCCTCACCGTCCTCGGCTGGCGTGAGGTCCCGGTCGCCCCCGAACTCCTCGGTGCCACCGCCCGCTCGACGATGCCCGCCTTCCGCCAGATCTTCGTGAGCGACGGCGAAAGCCAGGGCATCGACCTCGACCGCACCGCGTTCGTGCTGCGCAAGCGCGCCGAGCGCGAGGCCGGCGTCTACTTCCCCTCGCTGTCCGCGCGGACCATCGTCTACAAGGGCATGCTGACCACCGGCCAGCTGGAGCCCTTCTTCCCGGACCTGTCCGACCGCCGCTTCGCCTCCGCGATCGCGCTCGTGCACTCCCGCTTCTCCACCAACACCTTCCCGAGCTGGCCGCTCGCCCACCCGTACCGCTTCGTCGCGCACAACGGCGAGATCAACACGGTCAAGGGCAACCGCAACTGGATGGTCGCCCGCGAGTCCCAGCTCGCCTCCGAGCTCTTCGGCGACAACGACAAGCTGCAGCGGATCTTCCCCGTCTGCACGCCCGACGCCTCCGACTCGGCCTCCTTCGACGAGGTGCTCGAACTCCTGCACCTCGGCGGCCGCTCGCTCCCGCACTCCGTGCTGATGATGATCCCGGAGGCGTGGGAGAACCACGACTCCATGGACCCGGCCCGGCGCGCCTTCTACCAGTTCCACTCCACGATGATGGAGCCCTGGGACGGCCCGGCCTGCGTCACCTTCACCGACGGCACCCAGGTCGGCGCGGTCCTCGACCGCAACGGACTGCGCCCCGGCCGCTACTGGGTCACCGACGAGGGCCTCGTCGTCCTCGGCTCCGAGGTCGGCGTCCTCGACATCGACCCCGCCAAGGTCGTCCGCAAGGGCCGCCTCCAGCCCGGCAAGATGTTCCTCGTCGACACCGTCGAGCACCGCATCATCGAGGACGACGAGATCAAGGCCGGCCTCGCCGCCGAGAAGCCCTACGCCGAGTGGCTGGAAGCCGGCGAGATCGAGCTCTCCGACCTCCCCGAGCGCGAGCACATCGTGCACACCCACGCCTCGGTCACCCGCCGCCAGCAGACCTTCGGCTACACCGAGGAAGAGCTGCGGATCATCCTCGCGCCGATGGCCAAGGCCGCCGCCGAGCCGATCGGCTCGATGGGCACCGACTCGCCGATCGCCGCGCTCTCGCAGCGCCCGCGGCTGCTCTTCGACTACTTCACCCAGCTCTTCGCCCAGGTCACCAACCCTCCGCTGGACGCGATCCGCGAAGAGCTGGTCACCTCCCTGCGCTCCTCCCTCGGTCCGGCGAGCAACCTGCTGGAGCCGACGGCCGCCTCCTGTCGCAGCGTCACCCTGCCCTTCCCGGTGATCGACAACGACGAGCTGGCCAAGCTCATCCACATCAACGCCGACGGCGACATGCCCGGCATGAAGGCCGCGACGCTGTCCGGCCTGTACCGGGTCTCCGGCGGCGGCGAGTCCCTCGCCGCCCGCATCGAGGAGATCTGCACCGAGGCCGACGCCGCCATCGAGAACGGCGCCCGGCTGATCGTCCTGTCGGACCGCCACTCCGACGCCGAGCACGCGCCGATCCCCTCGCTGCTGCTCACCTCGGCCGTCCACCACCACCTCATCCGCACCAAGCAGCGCACCCAGGTGGGCCTGCTGGTCGAGGCCGGAGACGTCCGCGAGGTCCACCACGTCGCCCTGCTCATCGGCTTCGGCGCCGCCGCCGTCAACCCGTACCTCGCGATGGAGTCCGTCGAGGACCTGGTCCGCGCCGACACCTTCCTCCAGGGCATCGAGCCCGAGCAGGCCATCCGCAACCTGATCTACGCCCTCGGCAAGGGCGTCCTGAAGGTCATGTCCAAGATGGGCATCTCGACCGTCGCCTCCTACCGCGGCGCCCAGGTCTTCGAGGCCGTCGGCCTGGAGACGGCCTTCGTCGAGAAGTACTTCAACGGCACGACGACCAAGATCGGCGGAGCCGGCCTCGACGTCATCGCCAAGGAGGTCGCCGCCCGGCACGCCAAGGCCTACCCGGCCTCCGGCATCGCGCCCGCGCACCGCGCCCTGGACATAGGCGGCGAGTACCAGTGGCGCCGCGAGGGCGAGCCCCACCTGTTCGACCCGGAGACGGTCTTCCGCCTCCAGCACTCGACGCGCTCCGGCAGCTACGAGATCTTCAAGAAGTACACGGACCGCGTGAACGAGCAGTCCGAGCGCCTGATGACGCTGCGCGGCCTGTTCGGCTTCACCTCGGACCGCACCCCGATCTCCCTCGACGAGGTCGAGCCCGTCTCCGAGATCGTCAAGCGCTTCTCCACCGGCGCCATGTCGTACGGCTCCATCTCCAAGGAGGCGCACGAGACCCTCGCCATCGCCATGAACCAGCTGGGCGGCAAGTCCAACACCGGTGAGGGCGGCGAGGACGCGGACCGGCTGTACGACCCGGCCCGCCGCTCGTCGATCAAGCAGGTCGCCTCCGGCCGCTTCGGCGTCACGTCCGAGTACCTCGTCAACGCCGACGACATCCAGATCAAGATGGCGCAGGGCGCCAAGCCCGGCGAGGGCGGCCAGCTGCCCGGCCACAAGGTCTACCCGTGGGTGGCCAAGACCCGTCACTCCACCCCGGGTGTCGGTCTGATCTCCCCGCCGCCGCACCACGACATCTACTCCATCGAGGACCTGGCCCAGCTGATCCACGACCTCAAGAACGCCAACCCGAAGGCCCGCATCCACGTGAAGCTGGTCTCCGAGGTCGGCGTCGGCACGGTCGCCGCCGGTGTCTCCAAGGCCCACGCGGACGTCGTCCTCATCTCCGGCCACGACGGCGGAACGGGCGCCTCCCCGCTGACCTCCCTCAAGCACGCGGGCGGCCCCTGGGAGCTCGGCCTCGCCGAGACCCAGCAGACCCTGCTGCTCAACGGCCTGCGCGACCGCATCGTCGTCCAGACCGACGGCCAGCTCAAGACAGGCCGCGACGTCGTCATCGCCGCGCTGCTCGGCGCCGAGGAGTTCGGTTTCGCGACCGCGCCGCTCGTCGTCTCCGGCTGCGTCATGATGCGCGTCTGCCACCTGGACACCTGCCCGGTCGGCATCGCCACCCAGAACCCGGTGCTGCGCGAGCGGTTCGCCGGCAAGGCCGAGTACATCGTCAACTTCTTCAAGTTCATCGCCGAAGAGGTCCGCGAGATCCTCGCCGAGCTGGGCTTCCGCACCATCGAGGAGGCCGTCGGCCACGCCGAGAACCTCGACGTGGAGCGCGCCATCACCCACTGGAAGGCGCAGGGCCTGGACCTGTCCCCGCTCTTCTACGTGCCCGAACTGCCCGAGGGCGCGGCCCTGCACCAGGTCATCGAGCAGGACCACGGCCTGGAGAAGGCGCTCGACAACGAGCTGATCAAGCTGGCCGCCGACGCGCTCGCCGCGGACTCCCAGGCCGACGCGCAGCCGGTCCGCGCCCAGGTCGCGATCCGCAACATCAACCGCACGGTCGGCACCATGCTCGGCCACGAGGTGACGAAGAAGTTCGGCGGCGCGGGCCTGCCCGACGACACCATCGACATCACCTTCACCGGCTCGGCGGGCCAGTCCTTCGGCGCCTTCCTGCCGCGCGGCATCACGCTGCGCCTGGAGGGCGACGCCAACGACTACGTCGGCAAGGGACTCTCCGGCGGCCGGGTGATCGTCCGTCCCGACCGGGGCGCCGACCACCTCGCCGAGTACTCGACCATCGCGGGCAACACCATCGCGTACGGCGCGACGGGCGGCGAGCTCTTCCTGCGCGGTCGCACCGGCGAGCGCTTCTGCGTCCGCAACTCCGGCGCGACGGTGGTCTCCGAGGGCGTGGGCGACCACGGCTGCGAGTACATGACCGGCGGCCGCGCGGTCGTCCTCGGCGAGACGGGCCGCAACTTCGCGGCCGGCATGTCCGGCGGTGTCGCGTACGTGATCGACCTCGACCGCGACAACGTGAACATCGGCAACGTGGACGCCGTCGAGGAACTCGACGACACCGACAAGCAGTGGCTGCACGACGTCGTGCGCCGCCACGCGGAGGAGACCTCCTCGACGGTCGCCGAGAAGCTGATCGCCGAGTGGCCCGTGGCCGTGGAGCGCTTCAGCAAGATCATTCCCAGCACGTACAAGGCAGTGCTCGCCGCCAAGGACGCCGCCGAGCGAGCCGGACTCAACGAGTCCGAGATCACCGAGAAGATGATGGAGGCGGCGACCAATGGCTGATCCCAAGGGCTTTCTGAACCACGGCCGTGAGGTCGCCAGGTCCCGGCCGGTCGAGGAGCGTCTCAAGGACTGGAACGAGGTCTACGTTCCGGGCTCACTGCTCCCGATCATCTCCAAGCAGGCCTCGCGCTGCATGGACTGCGGCATCCCGTTCTGCCACAACGGCTGTCCGCTGGGCAACCTGATCCCCGAGTGGAACGACTACGCGTACCGCGAGGACTGGCAGGCCGCCTCCGAGCGGCTGCACGCCACGAACAACTTCCCGGAGTTCACGGGCCGACTGTGCCCCGCCCCGTGCGAGTCGGCGTGTGTGCTCGGCATCAACCAGCCCGCCGTGACCATCAAGAACGTCGAGGTCTCGATCATCGACAAGGCGTGGGACACGGGCGACGTCGCCCCGCAGATCCCCGAGCGCCTGTCGGGCAAGACCGTCGCCGTCATCGGTTCCGGCCCCGCCGGTCTCGCCGCCGCCCAGCAGCTCACCCGTGCCGGTCACACGGTCGCGGTGTACGAGCGCGCCGACCGCGTCGGCGGCCTGCTGCGCTACGGCATCCCCGAGTTCAAGATGGAGAAGCGGCACATCAACCGCCGCATCGAGCAGATGCGCGCGGAGGGCACCCGCTTCCGCACGGGCATCGAGATCGGCCGCGACCTCAAGGCGACGGACCTGCGCAAGCGGTACGACGCCGTGGTCATCGCCGCCGGTGCGACGACCGCCCGTGACCTCCCCGTCCCCGGGCGGGAGCTGAACGGCATCCACCAGGCCATGGAGTACCTGCCGCTGGCCAACAAGGTGCAGGAGGGCGACTTCGTGGCGCCCCCGATCACCGCCGAGGGCAAGCACGTCGTGGTCATCGGCGGCGGCGACACGGGCGCGGACTGCGTGGGCACCGCCCACCGCCAGGGCGCGGCCTCGGTCACGCAGCTGGAGATCATGCCGCGGCCGGGCGAGGAGCGGAACCCGGGCCAGCCCTGGCCGACGTTCCCGATGCTCTACAAGGTCACCTCCGCGCACGAGGAGGGCGGTGAGCGGGTCTACTCCGTCAACACCACCCACTTCGAGGGCGACGAGGACGGCAACGTCCAGTGGCTCCACCTGGTCGAGGTAGAGTTCACCGGCGGCAAGCTGAACCAGAAGCCGGGCACGGAGCGCAAGATCCCCGCCCAGCTGGTGACGCTGGCGATGGGCTTCACCGGCACGGACGTCGAGAACGGCGTGGTCTCCCAGTTCGGCCTGGAGCTCGACGAGCGCGGCAACATCGCCCGCGACGCCGACTTCGCGACCAACGTTCCCGGCGTGTACGTCGCCGGTGACGCGGGCCGCGGCCAGTCCCTCATCGTCTGGGCCATCGCGGAGGGCCGCTCGGCCGCCCGCGGTGTCGACCGCTTCCTCACCGGCGCGAGCGACCTGCCGGCCCCGATCCGTCCGACGGACCGCTCGCTGATGGTCTGACCCCGGAACACGTGACCTGACGGTCACCCCGAAACGTCCCGCACAAAGGCGTGCGGAACACGAGACGGCGCCTGCCTCACTGTCCCCGACCGGACGACCTGGCAGGCGCCGCCGCATGCCCGGGTGCTTTCTCGGGGGTCGACACGTCCGGGGCCGGTGAACTTCACCGGCCCCGGACGTGTCGGGGTCCGCGCCAGGAAGCGGCGGGGGCCCGCGCTAAGGAACGCGGTACGTCTCCCCGTACACCTTCCACTTCAGCGGTGTGTGCAGGTCGAGGTTCCCGTCGTAGAGGAACTGGCGCTGGGCCGTGTCGATGCGGGTGGTGTCGCGCTGGGGGTTCTTGGCCTTCATCGCCTCGCGGCGGATGTCCAGGAAGATGTCGAGGTACGACTTCTCGTCGCCGCCGTCGGACGGCAGGTTCGCCTCGCGCATGGCGCGCTCGCGCAGCCCGTAGAAGCTGTTGTCGCTGGTGCCGGGACCGTGCAGCACCATGGCGTCGTAGTAGACGAACTGGCCGAGCGTGCCGAGACCGTCGAGCTTGGCCAGCCGGACGGCGGGGTCGAAGTAGACGCTGTCCCGCTCGTGGTCCTGGGCCTCGCGGAACGCGGCGAGGGTGGCCTCGCGGCGCCAGGCCGCGGGAAAGCCAGGGTCCAGGCCCTCGTGCGAGTCCGTGCCGTCGACCTTGCGCAGGGCCGGGAGATAGCGGGCGAGCCCGTTGTCCGGGTGCTCCTTCGTGTAGCGCTCGACGAGGGTGAGCAGGTCGTGGGTGCCGGTGCAGAAACCCACGACGCCCGCCGTGTAGCCCTGGCCGTCACCGATGTCCTCGATGTAGCCGTACGCCTCGTGCCACTTCAGCGTGGAGTTCTCGGCACTCGCCACGATCTCCTGGGCCAGCTCCTTCTTGTCCGGAGCGGCGAGACCCGCCGGCACGTCGGCGACGACCTCGTCGTCCGCCGTCCGCTCGGCCTTGGACTTGTCCTTCTCGCGGGCCTTCTGCGACACGGACGCCGAGCCCTTGGCGTCGGCCGCGGCCGGGTGCTCGGGCGTGGCGAAGTAGACCGCCGCCGTGACCACCACGGGGACGGCGGCGAACAACAGGCAACCCGCACGTTTCATCAGGTGTCCTTCGTGGATACCCCGGCCTTCAGGCCGGGGTGTGGGTACTTCCCGCTTGCGGGGGAGAAATGAAGCTCCTGTGGAGCAGGGCAGGGAAGGCGATTTCCCGCCGGGGTGGATCGTCGCTCACCACCGAAAGTCCGCAGGCAGTCACAATCTGTTGTGGTAGTTTGTGAGCTATGGCCATGCATGTGAAGCGGGCGTTCAAGTACCGCTTCTATCCGACGGATGCGCAGGCGGCGGAGCTGTCGCGTACTTTCGGATGTGTACGCAAGGTCTACAACCTGGCTCTCGAAGCCCGTACCGTCGCGTGGTATCAGCGGCGGGAGAGGGTCAACTACAACGCGACCTCGGCGCTGCTCACCGCGTGGAAGAAGACCGAGGAGCTCGCCTACCTGTCCGAGGTGTCCTCGGTGCCGTTGCAGCAGTGTCTGCGGCACCTGCAGGGAGCGTTCACGAGCTTCTTCGAGGGACGGGCGAGGTACCCCCGGTTCAAGTCGCGGAAGAAGTCCCGCCGGTCGGCGGAGTACACCAGCTCGGCGTTCCGCTACCGCGACGGCAGGCTGACGCTCGCCAAGATGGGCGAGCCGCTGGACATCGTGTGGTCGAGGCCGCTTCCCGACGGTGCGCAGCCGTCCACGGTGACCGTGTCCCAGGACGCGGCCGGACGCTGGTTCGTGTCGCTGCTGTGCGACGACACACTCTCCCCGGCACCGGCCACCACGCACGCGGTCGGCATCGACGCGGGGATCACCTCCCTGGTGACCCTGTCCACCGGTGAGAAGATCACCAACCCCCGGCACGAACGCCGTGACCGCACCCGCCTCGCCAAGGCGCAACGGGAGCTGTCCCGCAAGGAGAAGGGCTCCGCGAACCGGGCCAAGGCGCGCCGCAAGGTGGCCAAGGTCCATGCCCGGATCGCCGACCGGCGGCGCGACTTCCTGCACAAGCTGACCACGCGTCTCGTCCGTGAGAACCAAACGGCCGTGATCGAGGACCTGACCGTCCGTAACATGGTCAAGAACGCCAAGCTCGCCCGAGCCGTCTCGGACGCTGCCTGGCGTGAGCTGCGGGGGATGCTGGAGTACAAGTGCGCCTGGTACGGGCGCGAACTCGTCGTGATCGACCGCTGGTTCCCCTCCAGCAAACTGTGCGGGAACTGCGGCACGATCAGGGCGAAGCTGCCGCTGAACGTCCGCCAGTGGACATGTGAGTGCGGCACGGTGCACGACCGCGACGCGAACGCGGCGAAGAACATCCTCGCGGCCGGGCTGGCCGTGTCTGCCTGTGGAGACGGTGTAAGACCTCAACGGGAGTCCTCCCGGACGGGGCATTTGTCGACGAAGCAGGAACCCCGGCGGGCGACCGCTGGAACCCCCCGTTCTTAGGCGGGGGAGGAAGTCAAGACGCACAGGGTACGCCCGGGATGGCGTGCGGCTGAGGGAGCCCTGGTGTCGCACGGGTGCAGCACGCCTGTGCCCCTCGGGCACGGCACGCGTGCGCCGCGCGAATAGGCCACCCGTGAGCCACCCGGGCCGAGGCCGGTCCGGCGTTCGGGCGGGGCCCGCGCGTTGCGGGGCGGGCCCTGAAACGGGGGTAGGGGGCTGTTGCTTGCCTACCGGCCCGGGGCCACGGCCCGCGCCGCGGCAGGCCTGGCCACCGCCCGACGCCGAGTTACACCGCGCCGGATCTCAGCGCCGACACCTTCAGCACCGCGAGGACCGCCAGCAGTGTGAGAAGCCCCACGCACACGGCCGCCTGGACCGGTGCCCGCCGGCGGTCGCGGGGAGCGTACGCGAAGGCCGCCGTCACTACCCCGCCCGCCAGCAGGCCGCCCAGGTGGCCCTGCCATGACGTGAACCCCGCCGAGATCAGCAGCCAGATCAGCAGACCACCCATGAAGCGGTTGACGCCCCCCATGTCCGCGCCGAGCCGGCGGGCCATCACGTAGTACGCGGCGCCGATGCCGAAGATCGCGCCCGACGCGCCGAGCGTCTGCTCGTCCGGTGCGATCAGCAGCACGAGGACCGAGCCGCCGAGCGCCGACAGCAGATACAGAGCGAGGTAGCGGACCCGGCCGAGCTGGGCCTCGACGATCCTGCCGATGTTCCACAGGGCGAACATGTTCATCGCGATATGTGCGATCCCGAAGGTGCCCTCGGTGGGCGGCAGATGCAGGAACGCACCGGTCAGCAGCCGGTACCACTCCCCGTTGACCACGCCCTCCGCGTGGTAGTCCGGGGAGTGCGCGGCGTCCCAGAGATAGTGGATCCCGTCTCCGTCCACCAGACCCGCGCCGAGCGTCGCGAACCGGTCCACGACCGAGGAGCGCAGCAGTTCGGCCAGGTAGGCCAGCAGGTTGAGGCCGATGAGGGCGTACGTCACTGCGGGCACCGTCGAGATCCGGCCGCCGAAGACCGTGCGGGCCTGCCGGACGGACCGCGCGCCCTCCTTCACACACTCCACGCACTGATGGCCGACGGCCGCCTCGCGCATGCAGCTCGGGCATATGTAGCGGTCGCAGCGGGTGCAGCGCACATGCGACTCCACCTTGGGGTGGCGGTAGCAGGTGGTGACGGCGGACTCGGACTCCACGGCCGGCTCCTCGGGACGCACTGGGTTAGGGGGTGACGGTGAGCCGGTGGGGACGGCGAAGATCAAAATAGCGACACTCCGGTCGCGGGGGAACGGCAGGGTCCGCGCGCACCGGCCGGCCACTCACGCCGACGTGCCCCCGGCGCCGCGCACCCTCGCGCGACGGGAGCACCGCCAGGGACCGGCCCTGTCCCTGGCCACCGATCGTCCCAACACTCCGCCCACGACGCCCCGTTGGCTTCGGCGAGGCGGCGTGCCACCCTGGTGGGCCGAGGGGAGCGGCATATGGGCGCACAAGAGACCGACTCCGGCCGAGCGCCGGGAACCGCGGCGAACGGAGCCCCCGGGAGCGGGATCGCGGAGGCCGGCCGTACGGGGACCACGCGGGGCCGCCGCGCGGCCGAGGCCGGCCGGGGCGAGCGGCTCGCCGACTGGGCCGACGGACGGCTGGGCGTCTACTCGCTGGCCAAGGCCAATATGCGCAAGGTCTTCCCGGACCACTGGTCGTTCATGCTGGGCGAGGTCTGCCTCTACAGCTTTCTCGTCCTGATCCTCACCGGCGTCTATCTCACCCTGTTCTTCGAGCCGAGCGGCGTCGAGGTCGTCTACCACGGCACGTACGTCCCGCTGAACGGCATCACCATGACGCGGGCGTACGAGTCCACGCTCGACATCAGCTTCGACGTGCGCGGCGGACTGCTGATCCGGCAGATCCACCACTGGGCGGCGCTCGTCTTCCTCGCCGGGATGCTCGTCCACATGATGCGGGTGTTCTTCACCGGCGCGTTCCGCAAGCCGCGCGAGGTCAACTGGCTGTTCGGCTGGACCCTGCTGATGCTCGGCCTCGTCACCGGACTGACCGGCTACTCGCTCCCCGACGACCTGCTCTCCGGCACCGGCGTCCGCTTCGCCCAGGGCGCCATCCTGTCGATCCCGGTCGTGGGGACGTACATCTCCTTCTTCCTGTTCGGCGGGGAGTTCCCGGGGCACGACATCATCCCGAGGTTCTTCCCCATCCACGTCCTGCTGCTGCCGGGCATCATGCTGGGACTGGTCGTCGCGCATCTGATCCTGGTCTTCTACCACAAGCACACGCAGTATCCGGGGCCCGGACGCGACCAGAAGTCGGTCGTCGGGATGCCGTTCATGCCGGTCTACATGGCCAAGGCCGGCGGCTTCTTCTTCCTGGTCTTCGGAGTTCTGGCGATCATGGGAGCGATCGCCACCGTCAACCCCGTATGGGCCTTCGGGCCCTACCGCCCCGACCTGGTGACCACCGGCGCACAGCCCGACTGGTACCTCGGCTTCTCCGAAGGGCTGATCCGGGTGATGCCGGGATGGGAGATCAACGCCTTCGGCCACACACTCCAGCTGGGCGTCTTCATCCCCTTCTCGCTCTTCCCGCTCATCATGACCGCCATCGCCGTCTACCCGTTCATCGAGGCATGGGTCACCGGAGACGAGCGCGAGCATCACATCCTGGACCGGCCGCGCAACGTGCCCACCCGCACCGCCCTCGGCGTCGCCTGGCTGACGCTGTACGCCGTCCTGCTGGTCGGCGGCGGCAACGACCTGTGGGCCACCCACTTCCACCTGTCGATCAACGCGATCACCTGGTTCGTCCGCGTCGCCGTCTTCGCCGGGCCCGCACTCGCCTACGTCGTCACGAAGCGGATCTGTCTGGGGCTGCAACGCGCCGACCGGGACAAGGTGTTGCACGGACGCGAGTCGGGTCTGATCAAGATGCTGCCGCACGGCGAGTACGTCGAGGTCCACGAACCCCTCACCCCGGCACAGCGGTTCACCCTCACCCAGCACGAACAGGCGCCGCCCTACGAGGTGGGCCCGCTCGTCGACGCGAACGGCGTGGTCCGCCGGGTCGGCCCCGCCCACAGACTGCGCGCCCGGCTGGCCCGCGCCCTCTACGGGCCCGACACCCGGATCCCGAAGCCGACAGCCGAGGAGTACCGGGAGCTCACCGGCGGGGACGACCACCACTGAGACCGGCCAGCGCCTCGGCCCTGCACTCGGCCGGGGTGCCCCAGGCCGTGCGCAGGGCGCGCGCCTTGGTGAACCAGAGGGACAGGTCGTACTCGGCCGTGTAGCCGATCGCGCCGTGCAGCTGCAACGCCGTCCGGGCGGTGGTGTACGCGGCCTCGCCGGCTGTGACCTTCGCTGCGGCCACGTCCGCCGGCGCCATCGACAGCGCGGCCCCGAACAGCAACGGGCGCGCGAACTCCAGGACGGTCAGCGCGTCCGCGAGCCGGTGCTTGACCGCCTGGAACGAGCCGACGGGAACCCCGAACTGCGTGCGCTGCCCTACGTATTCGACGGTCCGGTCGAGGAGCGAGAGGCCGACCCCGAGTGCCTGGGCGGCGGTGGCGAGCCGGGCCCAGCCAAGGGCCCGGCGCGCGGCACGGGTGACCTGCGGGCCGGCGGCCAGGAGTTCGCCGCCGGGCTCCGGCCGGGCGAGCCGCCGGGCCGGGTCCACGGACGCGCGCACCGGGCCGTGGCCCGGCGCCAGCCGCAGAGAGTCACCCTCCACCACGAGCAGCACCGCCACCGCGTCCGCGTCGAGCGCGAACCCGCCGGCCGAGGCCAGCGTGGCGACGCTCCCGCCCGATGCCAGCCTCGGCAGCAGCCGTTCGGCCGGACCCGGGACGCCCAGGTCGCCCAGCTCGCTCAGCAGGGCGGCCGCGGCCACCGTCTCCACCACCGGACCAGGAACCGCGTGCCGCCCCAACTCGACGAAGGCGAGCGCCAGTTCCACGGGCAGCTGGCCCACCCCCTCGTACGCCTCCGGGACGGCCAGCGCGAAAACCCCCGCGTCGGCGAGCCGCGACCACAGGGCCCGGCCGCGCGAACGGTCGCCGCCGGCCCACGCCCGTACGGCCGACGGCGTGTCCGCGGACGTCAGCATCGCGTCCAATGAGGCGGCGAAGGCGCGCTGTTCGGCGTCGAGGAGGAAACGCATCAGCGGCGGCCCTTCGGGAGGCCGAGCAGCCGCTCGGCGATGATGTCGCGCTGGATCTCGTTGGTGCCCGCGTAGACGGGTCCCGCGAGCGAGAAGACATGCCCCTCGGACCACTCGGTGTCCGCCAGCTCGCCCTCGGCGCCCAGCAGGTCGAGCGCCGTCTCGTGCAGCGCGATGTCGAGCTCCGACCAGAACACCTTGTTCAGGCTGGACTCCGGTCCGATGCGCTCCCCTTCGAGGAACCGGGAGGCGTTGGCGTACGTGAAGAGCTGGTAGGCGCGGGCGCCGATCACCGCGTCGGCCACCCGGTCGCGCAGGGCCGAGTCGGACGGGTCGCCGTGCGCGCGCCACAACGCGGCCAGCCGGTCGGCGGAGGCCAGGAAACGGCCCGGCGACCGCAGCGTCAGACCGCGCTCGTCGCCCGCCGTCGACATCGCCACCCGCCAGCCCTGTCCCGGCTCGCCGATCACGTCCTCGTCGGGGACGAACACCTCGTCCAGGAACACCTCCGCGAAGGCGGGCCTGCCGTCCAGGCGCCCGATGGGGCGGACCGTCACGCCCGGCGCGCGCAGGTCGAACATCAGGTACGTCAGGCCCTGGTGGGGCCTCGGCAGACCCGGCTCGCTGCGGAACAGGCCGAAGGCACGGTCGGCGAACGCGGCCCGCGACGACCACGTCTTGTGTCCGCTCAGGCGCCAGCCGCCGTCCGTGCGCACGGCCCGCGAGGTCAGCGAGGCCAGATCCGAACCCGCCTCCGGCTCGGACCACGCCTGCGCCCAGATCACCTCGCCGGTCGCCATCGGCGGCAGCACCCGTGCCCGCTGCTCCGCGGTGCCGTGGCCGAAGAGGGTCGGCGCGAGGAGGCTGATGCCGTTCTGCCCGACCCGGCCGGGCGCGCCCGCCGCGTGGTACTCCTCCTCGAAGGCCAGCCAGCGCATCAGGTCCGCGTCCCGGCCTCCGTACGCCGTCGGCCACGACACCACCGACCAGCGGTCCGCCGCCAGTTCGGCCTCCCACGCGCGGTGCGCCGCGAAGCCCTCCGCGGTCTCCAGGGAGGGCGGCGGGACCGCCGGGACATGGGCGTCCAGCCAGGCGCGGGCCTCGGCGCGGAACGCCTCGTCGGCGGGGGAGGGGGTGAGATCCATCGGCGGCACCTCTCGGCGGCGGGCTCAGGACGGCGGCGGGCCTCGGGCGGACCCGGGTGGGCGATGCCTCCGGGCGGACCCGGGTGGGCGACGGCCTTCGGGCGGGGTTCGGGGGTGGGGCTTCGGGCGGGTTCGGGGGTGGGGGCCTCGGGTGACGGCAAGCTTCCCTAACAAGTGTTTGGTAGGTTAGCTTGGAGTCATGAGCGACGTCGAGAGTCCGGCGTACGTACCCGGGCACGGGCTGCTGAAGGGCCGCACCGCCGTCATCACCGCCGCGGCGGGCGCCGGCATCGGCGGAGCCACGGCACGCCGGTTCCTGGAGGAGGGCGCGCGCGTCCTGATCAGCGACGCGCACCCCCGCCGGCTCAAGGAGAGCGCCGAGACCCTGGCCGTGGAGTTCGGCCCTGGCCAGGTGGCCGCACTGCCCTGCGACGTCACCGAAGAGGACCAGGTGCAGGCCCTCTTCGACACCGCCACCGGCCTCCACGGCCGACTGGACATCGTCGTCAACAACGCCGGCCTCGGCGGTACCTCACCCCTCGTCGACATGACCGACGAACAGTGGTCGAAGGTCCTCGACGTGACGTTGAACGGCACCTTCCGCTGCACCCGCGCGGCGCTGCGACGGCTCAAGGAACGGGGCGACGGCGGAGTCGTCGTCAACAACGCCTCCGTCGTCGGCTGGCGCGCCCAGTCCGGACAGGCCCACTACGCCGCCGCGAAGGCGGGCGTCATGGCGCTCACCCGCTGCGCCGCGATCGAGGCCGCCGCGTACGGCGTACGGGTCAACGCCGTCTCGCCCAGCCTCGCCATGCACCCCCACCTGGTGAAGGTCACCACCCCCGAACTGCTGGAGGAACTGACCGCCCGCGAGGCCTTCGGCCGGTACGCCGAACCCTGGGAGGTCGCCAACGTGATCGTCTTCCTCGCCTCCGGCTACTCCTCGTACCTGACCGGCGAGGTCGTGTCCGTGAGCAGCCAGCATGCGTAGGACGACAATGGCCCGGTGCCTACCAAGAAGAAGCCCCAGGTGACCGCCACCCCGGAGCGTCGCCGCGAACTGCTCGGCACCGCCGCCGAGGTGTTCGCCGAACAGGGCTACAACGCCACCACCGTCCGCAAGATCGCGGACGAGGCCGGGATGCTCGCGGGCAGTCTCTACTACCACTTCGACTCCAAGGAATCGATGCTGGAGGAGATCCTGCGGACCTTCCTCGACGAGCTCTGGGACGGCTACGACACCGTCCTCGACTCCGGACTCGGCCCCCGGGAAACCCTGGAGGCCCTGGTCACCGAGTCCTTCCGGGAGATCGACCGGCACCGCGCCGCCGTCGCGATCTACCAGAAGGAGGCCCGGCAC
This sequence comes from Streptomyces sp. NPDC002742, assembly GCF_042888885.1. Classification (NCBI taxonomy): domain Bacteria; kingdom Bacillati; phylum Actinomycetota; class Actinomycetes; order Kitasatosporales; family Streptomycetaceae; genus Streptomyces; species Streptomyces sp. NPDC002742. The sequence goes on along the minus strand of NZ_JBIAQF010000008.1, from coordinate 193,075 downwards.
CTCGCCGCGCAGCAGCGCTTCGCCTTCCTCGCCGAGTCCCAGCGCAACTTCGAGAAGGCGTGGCTGAGCACCCTGGAACGCGGAGTCGACGCCGAGGTCTTCCGGGCCGACCTCGACATCCGCCTCACCTACCGGTTCGTGCGCGACACCGTGTGGGTCGCCGCTTCCTGGTACCGGCCCGGCGGTCAGCACAGCCCGGAGGAGATCGCCCGGCAGTACCTGTCGATGGTGCTCGACGGCATCTCCGTCCGCGAGGAGACGTAAGCGAACCGCACGCGAACCACCCATGTCCGCAAGGGAGTCGTCATGGCCGAGGCCTATATCGTCGAAGCGGTCCGCACGCCCGTCGGGCGGCGCCGGGGAGGACTGAGCGGCGTCCACCCGGCCGACCTCGGCGCGCACGTGCTCAGGGCCCTGGTCGAACGGTCCGGCGTGGACCCGGCCGCCGTGGAGGACGTCGTCTTCGGCTGCCTGGACACGGTCGGGCCGCAGGCCGGGGACATCGCCCGCACCAGTTGGCTGGCTGCCGGACTGCCCGAGGAGGTGCCGGGGGTCACCGTCGACCGGCAGTGCGGGTCCTCCCAGCAGGCCGTGCACTTCGCCGCCCAGGGCGTCCTGTCCGGCACCCAGGACCTGGTCGTCGCGGGCGGTGTGCAGAACATGAGCCAGATACCCATCGCCTTCGCCTCCCGCCAGGCCGCCGAACCGCTCGGCCTCACCCAGGGCCCCTTCGCGGGCAGCGAGGGATGGCGCGCCCGCTACGGCGACCGCCCCGTCAACCAGTTCCACGGCGCCGAACTCATCGCCGCCAAGTGGGGCATCAGCCGCCGGGACCAGGAGGAGTTCGCCCTCCGCTCCCACCGGAGGGCGATCCGCGCCACCGACGAGGGCCGCTTCGCCCGCGAGACCGTCGCCCACGGCGAGGTCACGGCCGACGAGGGCCCCCGCCGGGACACCACCCTGGAGAAGATGGCGGGCCTGAAGCCGGTCGTCGAGGGCGGCACCATCACCGCCGCCTGCTCCTCCCAGGTCTCCGACGGCGCCGCCGCGATGCTGCTCGCCTCCGAGCGGGCGGTCCGCGAACACGGCCTGACCCCCCGCGCCCGCGTGCACCACCTCTCCGTGCGCGGCGAGGACCCGATCCGGATGCTGTCGGCCCCCATCCCCGCCACCGCGTACGCCCTGAAGAAGACCGGCATGTCCATCGGCGACATCGATCTCGTCGAGATCAACGAGGCGTTCGCCCCGGTCGTCCTCGCCTGGCTCAAGGAGACCGGTGCCGATCCGGAGAAGGTCAACGTCAACGGCGGCGCCATAGCCCTCGGCCACCCCCTCGGCGCCACGGGCGTGCGGCTGATGACGACCCTGCTGCACGAACTGGAGCGCACCGGCGGCCGGTTCGGCCTCCAGACGATGTGCGAGGGCGGCGGCCAGGCGAACGTGACGATCATCGAGCGGCTCTGACGAGGCCGGTGCGAGGCGTGGTCCCCCGCCCGTGCCGGGCACTGCCGCCTCGCGAACCCGAGGCCCCGGGAGCCGTGCTTCCCGGACGGACGTCAGCCGCCGAGCGAGAAGCCCAGCAGGACACCGGCGTGGACCTCGACCATGCCTGGGGCCAGATCGCCCTCCGAGCTGCCACCGCCGCCGCCGTGACCCCGATGGCCGCGGAGCTCCCAGGACTCCGCGTCCACATCCTGCACATGGAGGACCGTCCCCAGCGAGACGCCTGCCGCCTCCGCGTACACCGTGGCCTTGCGGCGGGCCGCGGCGACAGCCCTGCGCCGTGCCTCGTCCCGCATCGCGGGCTTGTCGAGCACGTCGAAGGTGACCTCGTCGACACGGTTGGCGCCCGCGTCGACCGCGTCCACGATGAGCTGCTGAAGATCGTCGACCGCTTCGATCTCGATGATGTACGACGCCTGGCAGCGGTAGCCGAGGAACTTGCGGCCCGCTCCGTACCCGTCGTACTCGGAGTTGAGTTTCAGCTTGGAGCCGGAGACCGAGGCGTCCGGTATCCCGTGCCGGCGCACGGTCTCGCGCAGCAGGGACACCGCCGTCCCCGCCTTGTGGAACGCCTCGTCGGGCGAGGGCTCCTGGACGTCCACGGCCAGCTTCACCCGCACCAGCTGCGGTTCGGCTCGTACGCTTCCGGCGCCGAAGACGCTGAGGCCCCACGGCTCTCTGATCGACTGATTCATTCGCGCATTCAATCACCCCTGATTGCAAGGACGTTGAGGGTTTCCCGGGCCTCGGCCATCACCCGCTCGACCAGCTCCGCGCACGACGGCAGATCCTCGATCACCCCCGCCACCTGGCCCGACGCCATCACCCCCAGGTCCGTACGCCCGTCCACCATCGACGACTTGAGGAGCATCGGGGTGTTGGCGGCGAGCAGGACCTGACTCCAGGACAGGTCCCTGCCGTGTTTCATGGCGAGGCCGTCGCGGATCATCCGGGACCAGGACAGGCCGGAGATCCGCCGGAACCCGGCGGCGCGACGCACGGCCTGGATGAGGGCTCTGGTGCGGCCCGCCCCTTCCAGGGCGTCGACGAGCTCACTGCGCAGCATCCGGTGCGGCAGCCCGTCGACGGCCGTCGTCACGGTGACGTCCTTCACCGTCGCCGCCAGATACCTCGCCTTCACCGCGTCGGGAACGGTCGAGTCGGAGGTCAGCAGGAAACGCGTGCCCATCGCGATGCCCGCCGCCCCGTAGGCCAGCGCCGCCACCAGCCCCCGCCCGTCGTGGAAGCCGCCCGCGGCCACCACCGGGATGTCCACGGCGTCCACCACCTGCGGCAGCAGCACGCTCGTCGCCACCTCCCCGGTGTGCCCGCCGCCCTCGCCGCCCTGCACGATCACCGCGTCGGCCCCCCAGGCGGCCACCTTCTCGGCGTGCCGCCGGGCGCCGACGGACGGCACGACGATCACGCCCGCCTCCTTCAGCCCGGCGATCAGCTCGCGGGAGGGGGCGAGCGCGAACGACGCGACGCGCACGCCCTCGTCGACGATGATCCGCACCCGGTCGCCGGCGTCCCCGGCGTCGGCGCGCAGATTCACGCCGAAGGGCCTGTCCGTACGGGACCTGACCTCCCGCACCGCGTCGCGGAGCTGGTCGAGTGTCATCGTCGCCGAGGCCAGGATGCCCAGCGCGCCCGCGTTCGCCGTCGCCGAGACCAGACGGGGCCCCGCAACCCAGCCCATGCCCGTCTGCACGATGGGATGCCGCACGCCGACGAGCGCGGTCAACGCGGTCTCCATCAGCGCGCACCCCCACGCGACGGACCGGGGACACCCCGGGCCCGCGCGCCGCCGCGTTCGTCGGGTGCTCGCCCCTCCCGCGCGCCGTCCTGCGGGTCGGGGACCTCCCGGTCCCGCAGACCCTTCGGATCGATCACCGCGCGGATCAACTCCAGCTCCTCCGGCGTCGGTTCGCGGGTGAACGGCACCTCGTCCGGGATCGCCAGCTCGAACCCCGTCGCCTCCCTGACCTGCTCGACGGTGACGCCCGGGTGCACGGACACCAGCCGCATCGAGTGGTCGGGCGTCGCGAAGTCGAGGACGGCGAGGTCGGTCACCACCCGGGGCAGGCGATGGAAGCGGGTGGCGCTCGGGCCCGCGGCGGCGGCCCGGTCGTACCCCACCCCGCACACCATGTCGACCCGCTCCACGAAGACGCGCGGGGAATGCTTCGGGATCCAGTAACTGGTCGGATTGTTCAGGGTGTTGACCGGAGCGCCGCGCACGCCGAGGAGTTGGCGCCGGGGCCGGGACCAGTCACCGACGCACGAGATGTTCTGGTTGCCGAAGCGGTCGATCTGGCTCGCGCCCATCATCACGTGCCGCCGCCCGCCGGTCACCGCCGTCAGATGTCTGCGGTACGGCAGCCAGCCCTCCGGGCTGCCGTCGAGGCCGACGAGCAGAGCCTCGCCGTCGGTCAGCAGCAGATCGGGCGAGAAGGTGCGCCGGGCCAGCCGGGCGCCGATGGACGGGATCAGGCCCATGGGGCTGGCGAGCACCTCCCCGCTGTCCCGCCAGGCCTCGGCGCAGGCGATCACGCAGTACTCGGCTCGACCGGCGCTCATTGGTCCCGCTCCTTCCGCCAGGCCTGGACAGCGCTGCGATAGGCGTGCTCGTCGCCCCCGAGGAAGCGCTCGGCGAACTCCCCGTACGGCGTGGTCGCGTACATCTTCTGGAAGGCCTCGTCCCGCCCGTAGTCCGGGACGCACGAGGTGAAGTGCGCGCCGTTCGGTGTCTCCACGACACCCGTCACATGCGACCGCCGGAGCAGCAGGGTCTGCGGCGCGGCCTCCTTGGTCAGCTCCGCCGTGTCGACGATCCGCTCGCAGGAGACGTACGCCGTGTCCGCGGCCTCGCAGAACAGGTCGTCGAAGTACGGGTCCGGGCCCAGGTACTGACCGTTGCCCTGGCGGTCCGCCCGGTTCATGTGGACCAGCGCCGCGTCCAGGCGCAGCGCGGGCATCGCGACGAGCTCCTCCCGTATCCCCGATTCCGGGTCGGGATACGGTGAAGTGACCGTCCGCAGGCCCGGATTGACCCGCATCACGTCCGAGCCGAGCCCCGCGCGAACCGGCAGGAACGGCAGCCGGTTCGCCGCCGCGTGCAACCCCCACATGAACATCGCCTCGTCCACCTCCGTCAGCTCGAACGCGCCGCGCTCGCGGGCCGCCCGATAGTGCGGTTCGAGCGGGACGGAGTCGAGCGTCGTGAAGGCGGTGACGAGGGCACGGATCCGTCCGGCGGCGGCGAGCAGGCCGACGTCCGGGCCGCCGTACGCGACGACGGTGAGATCGGTGATCTCGGTGCGGAGCAGTGCTCTGACCAGGGCCATCGGCTTGCGGCGCGAACCCCAGCCGCCGATGCCGAGGGTCATCCCGCTCTCCAGCCGGCCGACGACGTCCTCGGCCGACATGGCCTTGTCGCTCACCGGGGTGCCTCCTTGCCGAAGGTGTCGCGGACGCGGTCGGCCACTCCGGCGAGATTCGCCTCGAAGGTGAAGCCCTGCTCGAAGCGGTAGCTGCGGCGCACGTCGACGGGGTCGATGCCGTTGATGGCGGCCTTGGCGAGCCGGATGAGCTGACCGTCCTTCGCCGCTATCTCGCGGGCCAGCTCCAGCGCGGCCGCCCGCAGCTCCCCGCGCGCCACGACCCGCCACACCGAGCCGTGCGCGTGCAGCTCGGCCGCGGTCGCCGTGCGCGAGGTGTAGTACAGGGCGCGCATCAGATGCCGGGGGACGAGACGGGACAGATGCGTCGCCGCGCCGAGCGCGCCCCGGTCCAGCTCGGGCAGGCCGAACGTGGCGTCCTCGCTCGCCACGATCGCGTCCGCGTTCCCCACGAGCCCTATGCCGCCGCCCAGACAGAAACCGTGCACCGCCGCGACGACCGGCACCTCGCACTCGTACACCGCGGCGAAGGCCTCGGCGCAGCCGCGGTTGGCGCCGATCAGCGTGCCGTGACCGGTGGTGTCGCGCTGCATCTCCTTGATGTCGACGCCCGCGTTGAACCCGCGCCCCTCGGCGGTCAGGACGACGCAGCGGATCCCGGGGTCGCGGCCCGCCGCGCGCACGGCGTCGGCGAGGTCGAACCAGCCCCGCACCGGCAGCGCGTTCACCGGCGGGAAGTCGACCGTGACGACGGAAATCCCCTTTTCCGGGGACGAGGTGGAGACACCCATGAGGACATCAGCTACCTTTCCACCAAACGTTTGTTAGGTGTCATGGAAGCTAGCAGCGATCGCGGCCGCGCGGGAGGCCCTGTGGACAACGTGGACACCGAGGACCGTGAGGGCGCCGCCGTGGACCTCGGCGGCCGGACCGTCGTCGTCACCGGCGGCACCCGAGGAGTCGGGGCGGGTATCGCACGGGCCTTCGCGCGGGCCGGCGCGCATGTCGTGGTCTGCGCCCGCCGACCACCCGAAGTCCCCGTCGAGGGCGCCGGCTTCGTCCCCGTCGACCTGCGTGACCCGGCCGCCGTGCGGGCCTTCTTCGACGCCCTGCCCCGGCTCGACGTCCTGGTCAACAACGCGGGCGGCGCCCCCTACCGCCCGCTCGCCGAGGCGGACGCCGAGCGGCACGCCCGGGTGATCGAGCTGAACCTCACCGCCCCGCTCACCGCGTCGATCGCCGCGTACGAACACCTCAGGCGGGCCCGGGGCTCCATCGTGATGATCGGCAGCGTGAGCGGGTCGCGCCCCTCGCCCGGTTCGGCGGCCTACGGCGCGGCCAAGGCCGGACTGGAGAACCTGGCCCGTTCGATGGCCGTCGAGTGGGCGCCGGAGATCCGGGTCAACACCCTGGTCGTCGGCATGGTCCGCACCGAACTGGCCCATCTGCACTACGGCGGCGAGGACGGCGTCACCGCCGTCGCCCGCACCGTCCCGCTCGGCCGCCTCGCCCGGCCGTCCGATGTCGGCGCCGCCGCCGTCTTCCTCGCCTCGGACGCCGCCGCGTACATCAGCGGCGCCTCGATCCTCGTCCACGGAGGCGGCGAGCGGCCCGCCTTCCTCGACGCCGCCACCGCCAACAAGGACCAGCAGGGAGAAGCGGGATGAGCGCACGATTGCTGTGTGAGGGGCGGGTCGTGATCGTCACGGGCGCGGGCCGCGGGCTCGGCAGGGCACACGCGCTGGCGTACGCCGCCGAGGGCGCCAGGCTCGTGGTGAACGACCTCGGCGTCGGCCTCGACGGCGCCCCAGGACCGGACAGCCCGGCCCGGCGGGTGGCGGAGGAGATCCGCGCGGCGGGCGGTGAGGCGGTGACCCACGGCGGCGACATCGCCACGACCGAGGGCGCCGTGTCCCTCGTCCGCACCGCCCTGGAAACGTACGGGCGGCTCGACACGCTGGTCAACAACGCCGGGTTCCTGCGCGACCGGATGCTGGTCAACCTCGACGAGGACGACTGGGACGCCGTCGTGCGGGTCCACCTGAAAGGGCACTTCCTGCCCCTCAAGCACGCGGCGGAGCACTGGCGGGCGGAGGCCGGGGCGGGCCGCGCGCCCGACGCCAGAGTCGTCAACACCAGCAGCGGAGCGGGCCTGCTGGGGTCCGTCGGACAGGGCAACTACAGCGCCGCCAAAGCCGGCATCGTCGCCCTGACGCTGGTCGCGGCGGCCGAGATGAGGCGCTACGGCGTCCAGGTCAACGCCATCGCCCCGGCCGCCCGCACCCGGATGACCGAACGGACCTTCGCCGACACCATGTCCGCTCCCGTCAGCGGATTCGACGCCATGGACCCCGGCAATGTCTCGCCACTGGTCGTCTGGCTCGGATCGGCCGCGAGCGCCGGGGTCACCGGCCGCGTCTTCGAGACCGAGGGCGGCCGGATCACCGTGATGGAGGGCTGGCGGCCGGGGCCGGGCGCCGACAAGGGGGCCCGATGGACCCCGGCGGAGGCCGGTGACACGGCCCGGAAACTCCTGACGGAGGCGGAGGCCCCGGGGGCGGTGTACGGGGCGCGGTAGGAGGCTCGGCGTGTCCCGCCGGTTTTCCGGCCGGCCCGGCGGCGGGGATCCCACGGAGACGGTCCCCCGCTCGGACGGAGGCGGAAGCTCCCCGGAGTCCCCGCGTCGTGTTTTCCGCGGGTCCTGCAAGAGGGCCGTCGGCCACCGCGCGTCCCGTCCGGGACCGGCGCGCGTGCGGCCGTACCGCCCCTGGATCCCCGGGGGTTCAGCGTCCGGGGCGGGTCGTGCTCGCCTTCAGCAGGGTGATGATCCGCGTGTGGCCGGCCTGGAGGTCGTCGCCGGCGAACGGCCGGCCCCGGGCGTCCAGGAGCTGGACCTCGATGGTCACGCCTTCGGGCGACGGGTGACGGTGGGTGACGGACCGGTGGCCGGGGCCGTGCGTTCGGGCCAGCCTCTCCCGGAGTTCGGCCTCGATGCCGACGCCGAGCAGACGGCGGGCCTCCGCCAGTGCCTCGCCCCGCGCGCCCGCCCCGTGCGCGAGCAGGGCCCGTACGCAGCCGACGGACCCCCGGTGCGCGGCCGTCACCAGCGGGGGCTCGCCCCCCGGGCCGGGCCGGTCCGGGGCCGCGCCCGCCATGAGGAGCGCCTCCGTCACGGCCGTGTGGCCCCGCCGCAGGGCCCAGGTCAGGGCGGTGAAACCGAACGCCTCCACCGTGTCCGGGTTCGCCCCGGCCGAGAGCAGGGCGCGGACCACCTCCGTGTGACCACCGCAGGCCGCGCCGCACAGGGGAGCGTCCGTGCCCAGGCTGAGGCGGTCGGGGTCGGCGCCGGCGGCCAGCAGCAGCCGTACGATGCCGGGCCGGTCGCTCACCGCCGCGAGGTAGAGGGCGCTCTGGCCGTCCTCGTCGACCGCCTCGGCGCTCACTTCCGCGCGCAGCAGCCGTACGACCGCGTCCTCGTCCCCCTCGTACAGAGCGGGGAAGAGTCGTGCGGCCGGGTCGTTCGCGCTCATCCTTCGACCCTCGCTCGCCACCGACCCGCGAGGCAAAGACTTTTGGGGTGTTCTGCCTCACCCGCACCCCGCAGGTGTCAGCTCTTCCCCCGGTCCGCCCGCCGTTCGTCCCTCACGTGTCGCACTCCAGCACCGTCCGGCACAGCGCGCACCGCGCCCGTACCCGGCCGCGGACCGGCACCCTGATGCGCTGGTGGCAGGTCGGGCACGGGAAGGAGACACGCAGCGGGCCGCGGTCGTCGGGCGCGAAGGCGTAGGGGACGCCGGAGTGGTCGGGGGTGCGGTGGTCCTGCGCTTGGCGGCGGTCCCTGGCGTAGCGGCGGCGGCCCGCCCAGCCCGCCGCGGTCAGCGGGGGCTGCTGCTCGTCGCGGCGGGCCCGCGCCATGCCCTTCGAGTACGCGGTGTACGCCTGGGGACTGGTGAACCACACCGAGGGGTCCTCGCCGAAGACCAGGGCGCGCTTGGCGAGGACGTAACCGAACTCCTCGGGGGTCAGATAGCCGAGCTTCTGCGAGGACGCGGCGTCCTCGCGGTAGGCGTCGAGGAGGAGCCAGCCCGCGCCGAGGTAGGTGGCGGCCGTGTCGGTGAGGATCTCGTTGTCGCGGGTGCCGGGGAACGAGAGGTCGAGGCGGTGCAGATAGACGTGCATCACCTCGTGGGCCAGGGCGGCGCCGATGTCCCTGCGATGGGTGCGGAAGCGGTCGTTGAGCTCGATGAAGTACTCGGGTCCCGCGGCGAGTTCGACGTGCGCCGCGTGGGTCATCTCGCGGAAGCCGACGATCATCCGGGCGTCCGGCAGCCGGTAGTGCCGCACCATCTCGCGGGCCACGCGCTGGGCGCCCAGATGCAGGTCGTCGAGGTCGGCGAAGGCCACGTCGGCGGGGGCGACGCTGGTCGCGAAGGTGTGGATGGTGTCGTACGAGAGCCGCTTGTAGAGCGCGGTGATCGACGCCCGCACCGTGTCCAGATGCGGGAAGCCGTGCTCGACGGGTCCGCCGTTCGCCACGCCCGCACCCCCAGAAGACGTCGGAACTCCTCTCCACTGTAAGCGGGGTTCCTCCCGGTGGCGGGGGGCTCGGTGGCGGGTCGGGGCGGCTGCTGGCCGGAATGCGCTTCTTGCCCGGTACGGCGCACGGTCCCCATAATCCCCACCAGCTTGGCAGGAGCATGCCATGAGGCCTTTTCTGTGCGCCTGCCCTGCGGACAACCCCCCACGAAAGGAAGCGCGTTGAAGTCTCTCAAGAAGCCCGGCGTCATCAGAAGACTGCTCGCCATCGGCGCGGTCACGCTCGCCGCCGTGTCCCTCCAGCCGCTGTCCGCGCACGCCGCACCCGCACCCGTCGTCGGCGGAACACGCGCCGCCCAGGGAGAGTTCCCGTTCATGGTCCGCCTATCCATGGGATGCGGCGGCGCCCTCTACACCAAGAGCATCGTCCTGACAGCCGCGCACTGCGTGAACGGCTCCGGCACCAACACGTCCATCACCGCCACCGCCGGCGTCGTGGACCTGCAGAGCAGCAGCGCCGTCAAGGTCAAGTCGACCAAGGTGCTCCAGGCGCCCGGCTACAACGGCAAGGGCAAGGACTGGGCCCTCATCAAACTCGCCAAGCCCATCGAGCAGCCCACCCTGAAGATCGCCACCAACACCGCCTACAACACCGGCGACTTCACCGTCGCCGGCTGGGGCGCCACCCGCGAGGGCGGCGGCCAGCAGCGCTACCTGCTCAAGGCCACCGTCCCCTTCGTCGACGACGCCACCTGCCAGCAGGCGTACGGCAGCGACCTCGTCCCCAGCGACGAGATCTGCGCCGGATTCGTCGCCCAGGGCGGCGTCGACACCTGCCAGGGCGACTCCGGCGGCCCCATGTTCCGCAAGGACGACACGGGCGCCTTCATCCAGGTCGGGATCGTCAGCTGGGGCCAGGGCTGCGCGGAGCCCGGATACCCCGGCGTGTACAGCGAGGTCTCGACCTTCGCCGCCGACATAGCCAGGGCAGCCGCCGGCCTGTGACCTCACCGGCACCGGCACCGGCAATAGCACCGCCACCGCCACCAGCAACATGAGCAGCACCAACACCGGCACCAACACCGGCACCAACACCGGCATCAGTACCGGCATCAGTACCGGCACCGGCGGCGCCCGCGACCTCCGTCGCGGGCGCCCACCGTGATGTCCGTACGCCTGGATCACCGCCGTCGGCCAAGGTGCGCAGGGCCGTGGACCCGCCCGTACGGAGCCGTCGACCGTGGCCGAAACGGGCGCGCGGTCCCGCGAGTTCACCGTCTCGGTCGTGCCGCGGTCACCGTGGACGACGCTGCCCATGATCGGACCCGCGTCGGCCACGTAGGGTTGGATGCCATGAGCACCAGCACGCCCCAGGAAGTCGATCCCGCCGTCAGCAAGGAACTCGCCCGGCTGCGCGACAGCATCGACAACATCGACGCCGCCGTCGTCCACATGCTCGCCGAGCGCTTCAAGTGCACCCAGCAGGTCGGCCACCTCAAAGCCGCCCACCAGCTGCCGCCGGCCGACCCCTCCCGCGAGGCCCACCAGATCGCCCGGCTCCGCACCCTCGCCGAGAGCGCCAAGCTGGATCCGGCCTTCGCCGAAAAACTGCTGAATTTCATCATCGCCGAGGTCATCCGGCACCACGAGCGCATCGCGGACGACGCGGGAACCGGCACGGCCGACCCGGGGGAGTGACACCGGGGGCCCGCAGCGGGCATCCTGCGCTGTGCACTCCCGCACACTTCCTGCTCACCACACAACGCCCGTGGGCGCCGTCGGGCACGCCACGCCCGTCCTCGACGGCGAACACCCCCGCCACCACCACGGGCCCGCGTCGTGCGTCCGTACGGGCATAAGCTGGTATGCCCAAACGAGGGGACGTCGGGCCATGCCGTCGGATGCCAAGATCCTCATCGTCGACGACCACGAGGACACCCTGTACGCGCTGGAGAGCACCCTGGCCCCGCTCGGTCACAAGATCGTACGGGCCACCGGCGGCGACGAGGCACTCAAGGAACTCCTGCGCGGCCACATCGCCCTGCTCCTCCTCGACGTACGCATGCCCGGCGTCAGCGGCCTCGACGTCGTCCGCTACATGCGGCGCCTGGAACAGACCCAGCACATCCCCGTCATCCTGCTCACCGGCTTCGGCCCGGACGCCGCACTCACCGCCAACGCCTTCGCCCTCGGCGTCGCCGACCTCCTCATGAAACCGGTCGACCCCTGGGCCCTGCGCACCAAGGTCCGCTACCTGTACGAGGCCCAGCGCCGACACCGGGCCCTCGAAGCGGAGCTGCGCGAACTGCGCGCCCTCGTCAAGGAACACACCCCCGCCCCGGCCCTCGCACACCCCGACGGACGCATCCCCGGCCGCCGCCACCCCGAACGGGACCCGCGCGAGCCGGAAGGAAACCGGCTGGAACAGGGCCGCACGCCGTAACACGGGCCCGTGACCGGGTGGCCGCAATGCGCATATACCGGACCACCCCTGTGTCCTGCCTGCGGCATCGGGCAGCATGTTCCCATGTCCGTACTGACGCGCGACGAAGCGCAGACCCGTGCCAATCTCCTCGACGTCCACCACTACGGGATCGAGCTCGACCTGACCGGAGGGGACGAGACCTTCGACTCCCTGACCGTCATCCGGTTCACCACCCGCGCCGACGCGGACACCTTCGTCGAGCTGAAGCCCGCCGAACTGCGCTCCGTCACCCTCGACGGCCGCCCCCTCGACCCCGAGACCCTCGACGAGAACCGGCTGCCCCTCAAGGGCCTCACCGCCGGCGAGCACGAACTGCGCGTCGACGCGAGCATGCGCTACTCCCGCACCGGGGAGGGCATGCACCGCTTCACCGACCCCACCGACGGCGAGACCTACCTCTACACCCAGCTGTTCATGGAAGACGTCCAGCGCGTCTTCGCCGCCTTCGACCAGCCCGACCTCAAGTCCGTCTTCGAGCTCTCCGTCACCGCACCCCAGGACTGGACCGTCCTCGCCAACGGCATCACCGAACACCTCGGCGACGGCCACTGGAAGGCCGCCGCCACCCCCCTCATCTCCACCTACCTCGTCGCCGTCGCCGCCGGCCCCTGGCACTCCGTACGCACCGAGCACGCAGGCCTCCCCTTCGGCCTCCACTGCCGCCGCTCCCTCGCCCCGTACCTGGACGCCGACGCCGAGGAGATCCTCGACGTCACCCGCGCCTGCTTCGACCGCTACCACGAGAAGTTCGACGAGCCCTACCCCTTCGACTCCTACGACCAGGCGTTCGTCCCCGAATTCAACGCCGGCGCCATGGAGAACCCCGGCCTCGTCACCTTCCGCGACGAGTTCATCTACCGCTCAGCCGTCACCGACACCGAGCGGCAGACCCGAGCCATGGTCATCGCCCACGAAATGGCCCACATGTGGTTCGGCGACCTCGTCACCCTGCGCTGGTGGGACGACATCTGGCTCAACGAGTCCTTCGCCGAGTACATGGGCTACCAGACCCTCACCGAGGCCACCCGCTTCACCGACACCTGGGTCGACTTCGGCGTCGCCCGCAAGTCCTGGGGCTACGACGCCGACCAGCGCCCCTCCACCCACCCCGTCGCCCCCGACCCGGACGCCGTCCCCGACACCGCGTCCGCCATGCTCAACTTCGACGGCATCTCCTACGCCAAGGGCGCCTCCGCACTGCGCCAACTCGTGGCCTGGCTCGGCGAGAAGGACTTCCTCGCCGGCATCAACACCCACTTCGCCCGCCACAAGTTCGCCAACGCCACCCTCGCCGACTTCATCGACAACCTCGCCTCCGCCACCGAACGCGACGTACACGCCTGGGCCGACGCCTGGCTGCGCACCACCGGCGTCGACACCCTCACCCCCGAAGTCCGGACCGAGGACGGGAACTGGCACCTCGACATCCAGCACGAGTCCAGCTCCGGAGTCTGGTCCGAGCCAGACCCCGCCAAGAACCGCCCCGGCCTCACCCACCTCACCACCCTCAAGTCGCCCGGCGGCAGACGTCCGCACCACGTCACCATCGGCCTCTACGACCGCGACCTCCACGACGCGCGCCTGCTGACCCTGCGCAAGCGCCTGGAGGCGGACCTCCCCGCCACCGGCAACATCGGCATCAGCACCGCCGGCCCACGCCCCGCCCTCGTCCTCCTCAACGACGGCGACTTCACCTACGCCAAGATCCGCTTCGACGCCGATTCCCTCGACGCCGTCAGCACCCGTCTCTCCGGACTCCCCGACCCCCTCACCCGCGCCGTCGTCTGGAACGCCCTGCGCGACGCCGTACGCGACGGCGAACTGCCCGCCATGGCCTACATCGAGGCCGCCCGCACCCACCTGCCGCACGAGACCGACCTCGCCCTGGTCCAGGGCGTCCTGTCCTTCGCGAGCGCCCACGTCGCCGACCGGTACCTGCGCCCCGAGGACCGGCCCACCGCCCTCGCCACCCTCACCGACCTGTGCCGCGACCTCATCCGCCGCACCGAGGACGACTCCCACCCCGGCCTGCGCCTGACCGCCGTACGCCACCTCATCGACGTCGCCGCCCACCCCGACACCATCAGCGCCTGGTTCTCCGAGGGCACCGTCCCCGGCGGCCCCGAACTCGACCCCGAGCTGCGCTGGCGCATCCTCGGCCGACTCTCCGTCCTCGGCGCCGTCGACGACGCCGTGATCGACGCCGAACTCGTCCAGGACCCCAGCGCCACCGGCCAGGAAGGCGCCGCCCGCTGCCGCGCCGCACTGCCCGATCCACAGGCCAAACGCGCCGCCTGGGACGCGATGTTCGCCACCGACGACCTCTCCAACTACCTGTTCACGGCCACGGCCCAGGGCTTCTGGCAGCCCGAACAGACCGACCTCGTCCGCGAGTACGTCGAGCGCTACTGGCCCGACGCCGTGGCCGTCGCCGAGCGGCGCGGCCCCGCCATCGCCGAGGCCGCCGGCCGCTGGGCCTTCCCCTCCTGTGCCGTCGCCCCCGAAACCGTCGCCCTCGGCAAGACCTGCCTGAGCGACGCCGACCCCATCCCGGCACTGCGCCGCAAACTCGCCGACCAACTCGACGACCTCGCACGGGCGCTGAGGGTGAGGCAGGCCTAGACACCAGGGCTCCGCCCCTGCCGCCCCGGGGGAGCCCGATCCGGACCCCGATCCGGACCCCGATCCGCGAACGCCGGTGAGACTGACTCCTCAGCTCACCGGCGTTCGCGTACACGGTCGTTCAGGCCCGACCACTCCGAACGACCGTGCGACGGGGCGCCGATGGCCAGATCCCTACCGCACATTTCCTCCGCACGGCAGTACCCCCGCCCGGCTCGAATCGTTGTCCTTGGCGGGCGCACCTGCCCAAAACGCGTACACGCCGGGAAGGACCCCGCCCGCGCGTCCACCGGAGGACACCCATGAGCACGCCGCCCCTCGCCTCAGGTCCCGAAGGCCCCGACGCACTGCGGCCGTTGCTCGACACCGTCCTGCACGCACTCGCCGAAGGCGCCGCCGCCCGCGGAGGACCCCTCCCGGCCGGAGGACCGGAACAGGTCGCCCAACGCCTCCGAGCCGCCCTCGGCGACCCCCTGCCCCAGCACGGCAGCACCGACGCCCTGCACACCCTCGTACGCGCCGTCGCCGAAGGCGCCGCCGACCCCGCCGACCCCCTGTGCGCCGCCCACCTGCACTGCCCACCCCTCGCCGTCGCCACCGCCGCCGACCTCGCCGCCTCCGCCCTCAACCCCTCCCTCGACTCCTGGGACCAGGCCCCCGCCGCCTCCGAACTCGAAGCACTCGTCACCCGGGCCCTCGCCCACGAGATCTACGGCACCCAGGGCGACGCCCTCATCACCACCGGCGGCACCGAGTCCAACCAACTCGCCCTCCTCCTCGCCCGCGAGAAACACCACGGCATCCAACTCGTCTGCGGAGCGAACGCCCACCACTCCCTCCACCGCGCCACCTGGCTCCTCGGCCTCCCCGAACCCGTCGTCCTCCCCGCACCCGCCGGCACCCTCGACCCCGCCGCCCTCGACAGCGCCCTCACCGACCTGCGCGGCCCCCTCCTCGTCGCCGCCACCGCCGGCACCACCGACGCCGGACTCATCGACCCACTCCCCGACGTCGCCGACCTCTGCGCCACCCACGGCGCCCGCCTCCACATCGACGCCGCCTACGGCGGAGGCCTCCTCTTCAGCGACCGGCACCGCACCGAACTCGACGGACTCGCCCGCGCCGACACCGTCACCCTCGACCTGCACAAACTCGGCTGGCAACCCGCCGCCGCCGGACTCCTCGCCGTACGCGAACCCGCCGACCTCACCCCCCTCGGACACCGCGCCGAATACCTCAACGCCGACGACGACACCGAAGCAGGCCTCCCCGACCTCCTCGGCCGCTCCCTGCGCACCACCCGCCGCCCCGACATCCTCAAAATCGCCGTCACCCTCAAAACCCTCGGACGGCACGGCATCGGCGCACTCGTCGACCAGGTCTGCGCCCACGCCCACCACCTCGCCGACCTCATCGCCGCGCACCCCGGCTTCGAGCTCTACGACCACCCCGTCATCAGCACCGTCCTGTTCCGGCCCACCGACGCCACCGACGACACCGTCGCCGCCGTACGCCGCACCCTCCTCGACCAAGGCCACGCCGTCCTCGGCCGCGCCACCCTCGACGGCCGCCGCTGGCTCAAAGCCACCCTCCTCAACCCCCACACCCGGCCGGGCGACCTGGCCACGCTCCTGAAACTGGTGGAAGGACACACCCCCCGATGAGACCGACACCCCACCCCCAGCGCCCCGCCGCCGAAACCCCCCGCGACCTCGTCGGCATCGGCATCGGCCCCTTCAACCTCTCCCTCGCCGCCCTCGCCCACCCCCTCACCGAACTCGACACCGTCTTCTACGAACAACGCCCCGGCTTCGACTGGCACCCGGGCCTGCTCATCGACGGCGCCACCCTCCAAGTCCCCTTCCTCGCCGACCTGGTGACCCTCGCCGACCCCACAAGCCCCTGGTCCTTCCTCAACCACCTCAAGGACCGCGACCGCCTCTTCCCCTTCTACTTCGCCGAGCGCTTCCAGATCCAGCGCGCCGAATACGACGCCTACTGCCGCTGGGTCGCCGACAACCTCCCCGGACTCCGCTTCGCCCACCAGGTCGACGCCGTCCGCTGGAACCCCGAACACGACCTCTTCGAAGTCGACTTCACCCAGCTCGACACCCACGGCCGAGCCCAGGCGCACGGCCGCGCCCACGCCCGCAACATCGTCCTCGGCGTCGGCACCGCCCCCCACATCCCCGAAGCACTCAAACCACTCGTCGAGGCCCCCGAAGCACCCGTCATCCACGCCGCCGACTACCTCAAACACCGCGACCGGTTCCTCACCGCCGACCACATCACCGTCATCGGCGCCGGCCAGTCAGGAGCCGAAGTCTTCCTCGACCTCCTCCGCAACCGCCCCACCGGAAAAGAAAAGATCCACTGGCTCGCCCGCACCGAGGCCTTCGCACCCATGGAGTACTCCAAACTCGGCCTCGAACACTTCACCCCCGACTACACCCGCTACTTCCACGCCCTCACCGAACCCGTCCGCGACCGGCTCGTCGCCGCCCAATGGCAACTCCACAAAGGCATCGACGCCGACACCATCGCGGCCATCCACGACGAGCTCTACCGCCGCACCCTGCACGGCGGCTGGCCCGACGCCGTCCTCACCCCCGCCGTCACCGTCCGCACCGCCGGACGCGTCGCCACCACCAAGATCGAACTCCACCTCGAACACGGCCAGCAAGGCACCCGCTCCCGCCTCACCACCAACGCCGTCGTCCTCGCCACCGGCTACCGAGAACGCCCCATCACCCCACTCCTCGCCGGACTCGACCCCTACCTGCGCCGCGACAACGCCGAACGCCCCGACATCGACAACCAGTTCCGCCTCGTCCTCGACCCCGCCGTCACCGGCCGCGTCTACGTCCAGAACGCCGAACTCCACACCCACGGCGTCGGCGCACCCGACCTCGGCCTCGCCGCCTGGCGCAGCGCCACCATCCTCAACTCCCTCACCGGCAAAGACCCCTACCCCCTCCCCGGCCGAACCGCCTTCACCACCTTCGGCCTGGAACAGACCCCCCGCGTCCCCGCCGCCCGCCAAGGCCACGAAACCCGGACACTCACCCCCCTCGTCCCCCTGATCCCCCTGGTCGAGGGCAGATGAACAACGCCGGGACACAGCGGATCCGACCCCCTGAACACCCGTAGGGAACCGCGGACCCGAACACTCGCAACAAGACCCCGTCCACGGACCCGAACAGCAACGGACCCGAACAGCAACGGCGCCGACGCGAGAAACCGCGCCGACGCCGTGAACCCCAACCCGCCCCGCCCTAGAACACAGGCGAACCGTCCCGCGTCAACCTCCAGTCCACCGAAGCGAACTCCTTCGGGTCCAGCACACCCTTCGCCGTCACCCACTCCGCGATCCGCGTCCGGATCTCCGTCGACTCCGACCACACCTCGGTCGCCGAAGCGACATGCGGAAACGCCCCGCCGCCATTCGCACGGTAGTTGTTCACCGCGAACACGAACTGCTGCGCGTCATCCAGCGCCGCACCCTTGTACGTCAGGTTCTTGATCCGCGAACCCTCCGCCTGCGCGATGTCGATGTCGTACCGAAGCCCCGACACGTAGTCGTAGTTGTAGTCCGGACGGTTGTTCGCGTTCGTCAGCTTCTCCGTGTCGACCACCGCACCCGCGGCCGTCTGCACGAAATAGTTCGCCGAGTACTCCAGGTACGCCCGCACCTGCGCACCGGACAACACCTTCGCCACCAGCGTGTTGTCGTACACATACAGGCCCGACAGATCCCGGATCGTCACATCACCCGCCGGAATCTCCGACGTCCGCGAGAACGGCGACGCCTGCGCGATCACCGGCAGCGACGCGTACTGCGTCCCCACCAGCGCCGCCCGCACCACATCCTCCTGAACCCGGGTGATCAGATCGATGATCGGCGCGTCCTTGTACCGCGCCTCCACCGTCGTCAGCGTGTCCGTCGCCGTACCGACCACCTGGTTCACGTACGCCACCACCACGTCGTGCTCGTCCTTCAGCAGCCGCGTGATCCTCGGGTCGTCCGCCACCGAGTTCGTGTTGCGCACCGACGCCGCCACCGACTCGACCGTCCACCGGCCCTTCTCGAAGACGAGCCCGAAGTCGAACACCGACAACCGCTCCGCGTACGCCAGCGGCTCCGACAGCACGACCGTCTTCCCCGACGCCGTGTTCGTCACCTTCAACTCCGGGATCTCCAGGTGCGCGTGACCCACCAGGATCGCGTCGATCCCCGGCACCTGCTGAGCCACCAGCGCCGCCGAGTTCTCCAGATACGGCAACTGGTCACCGTACGACGACGTACCCGACGTACCCGAATGCGCCGACACGACCACCACGTCCGCACCCATCGAACGCAGCTTCGGCACCCACTTCGCCGCCTGCTCCTCAAGACCCGGGAACGTCAACTTCCCCTGGACATAAGCCTTGTCCCAGATCGCGATACCCGGGTTCGTCAGGCCCAGCACCGCCACCTTCACCGGCGGAGCGCCATGGACGTGGAACTCCTTCATGAAATACGGAGGGAACGCCGGCTTCAGCGTCTTCGCGTCCAGCGCGTTGGCACCGAGAAGCGGGAAGTGACACTGCGACTCGAACTTCCGCAGCGTCTCGATCCCGTAGTTGAACTCGTGGTTCCCCAGCGCCACCGCGTCATAGCCGATCGCGTTCATCGCCTGCGCCATCGGATGCACCGGACCACCCTTGGCGGTGATCGGATCCACCTTCGCGTAGTAGTACGTCAGCGGAGTGCCCTGGATCGTGTCACCGGCGTCGATGAGCAGCGTGTTGCAACGGCCCTTCTCCGCACGGATGTTGCTCACCAGCGTCGAGATCCGCGCCAGACCCTGCGCGTTACCCGCCTTGTCCGAGTACTCCGCGTCCTTGAAGTAGTCCCAGTTGAACACGTGACCGTGCAGGTCGGTCGTCCCCATCACCGTCAGCTCGTACCGCTTCACGGGCCTGCCCCCCTTCCTCGCCTCCGCGGCCTCCGCGGCCTCCGCGGCCTGGGCCGCCGGAGCCGCGCCCGCACCCGCGAGCGCCACCCCCGCACCCGTAACAGCGGACTTCTTCAGGAACTTCCGGCGGTTCAACGACATGTCTCGAACTCCTCGGGAAAAGGTCAACGACGCGCGTAGATTCTGGCCCAACACCCGCCCCGGCAACAGGCCCTGGAGGTTTCCATCTGGTGACCCGACGGCACCACGCACCCCCCTCCCGGTGACAGAGTGGGACGTATGACCCCCAACACCGACCCCAGCGCCCAGCAGAACCCACCCGCCGTCCCCTACGGCACCCCCGAAACACCCCGCATCGCCGTCCGAGGCGAAGCCCACCTCGAAGTCGACCCCGAGATCGCCCGCATCGGCATCTCCGTCACCGCCCGCGGCAAAGACCGCCGCGAAGCCCTCGCCGACCTCACCCGCCGCAACACCCTCGCCCTCGACCTCGTCAAAACCTACGGAGACGCCGTCGAACACCTCGAAACCGGCGCCTTCACCATCAGCCCCGAACTCGGCCGCCACGGCCGCGGAGAACGCGTCCGCACCCACCACGGCCACGTCCACATCACCGCCGAACTCAACGACTTCACCGCACTCGGCGAACTCACCACCGCCCTCGCCGACCTCGACCTCACCCGCGTCGACGGCCCCTGGTGGACCCTGCGCCCCACCTCACCCGCCCACCGCACCGCACGCCAACAAGCCGTCCGCGAAGCCGTCCAACGCGCCCGCGAATACGCCGAAGCCCTCGACACCACCCTCACCGCCCTCGTCGAACTCGCCGACATCGGCGCCGAAGACACCCACCGCAACACCTACACCGCCCAAGCCGCCCGCTCCCTGCGCTCAGCCGCCCCCGGCTCAGGACCCTTCGAGGACGAACCAGCCCCCCTCGACCTCGAACCCCAACGCCAGCACGTCCACGCCCAGGTGAACGCCCGCTTCACCATGGCGCCACCACGGCTCTAGCCACCCAGAAACATCACGGAAAGTCACCCGACGACTCTGCCGCGCACCCACCGCACGGCCGGACGGATACTGGACGGACGCGAGCAGGTGAAAGCACCGGACACACCGGGAACCCCTCTGCTCATCGGAGCGCCCCGGCGCACAATTCAACAGTTGTCAATAACCCTTCACGCAAAGGTTGTTGAGTAGTCATGCGCGACGAATTCTCTACCGACCGGTAAGGCCTAGGCTCGAATCATGCGCCGAGCAAAAATCGTCTGTACATTGGGCCCCGCCACCGACTCGTACGACCAGATCAAAGCCCTGGTCGAAGCCGGAATGGACGTAGCCCGCTTCAACCTCAGCCACGGCACCCACGCCGACCACGAGGAGCGCTACCGACACGTGCGGAAAGCCTCCGACGAGACCGGCCGCAGCGTCGGAATCCTCGGCGACCTTCAAGGCCCGAAGATCCGCCTCGGCCGCTTCACCGAAGGCCCCGTACTCCTTGAACGCGGAGACACCTTCACCATCACCGTCGAAGAAGGCGCCGAAGGAGACCGCGAACACTGCGGAACCACCTACGACGGACTGGCAGCCGACGTCACTCCCGGTGAACGCATCCTCGTCGACGACGGAAAGGTCTGCCTCGAAGTCACCTCCGTCGACGGCCCCCGCGTCCACACCGCCGTCATCGAAGGCGGCATGGTCTCCGACCACAAAGGCCTCAACCTCCCCGGCGTCGCCGTCTCCGTCCCCGCCCTCTCCGACAAGGACCAGGACGACCTCCGCTGGGCCCTGCGCACCGGCTTCGACGTCATCGCCCTCTCCTTCGTCAGAAGCGGCAAGGACATCGACGACGTCCACCGCATCATGGACGAGGAAGGCCGCCGCCTCCCCGTCATCGCCAAGGTCGAAAAACCCCAGGCCGTCGACAACATCGACGACATCGTCGCCGCCTTCGACGGCATCATGGTCGCCCGCGGCGACCTCGGCGTCGAAATGCCCCTGGAGCAGGTCCCGATCGTCCAGAAGCGCGCCATCAAACTCGCCAAGCGCAACGCCAAGCCGGTCATCGTCGCCACCCAGATGCTCGACTCGATGATCGAGAACTCCCGCCCCACCCGCGCCGAAGCCTCCGACGTCGCCAACGCCGTCATCGACGGCACCGACGCCGTCATGCTCTCCGGCGAGACCAGCGTCGGCAAATACCCCATCGAGACCGTCAGGACGATGTCCCGCATCGTCGAAGCGGCCGAAGAGGACATCCTCGCCAAGGGCCTCCCGCCCCTCACCGAACGCAACAAACCCCGCACCCAGGGCGGCGCCGTCGCCCGCGCCGCAGCCGAAATGGGCGACTTCCTCGGCGCCAAGTTCCTCGTCGCCTTCACCCAGTCCGGCGACACCGTCCGCCGCCTCTCCCGCTACCGCTCCCCGATCCCCCTCCTCGCCTTCACCCCCACCCCCGCCACCCGCTCCCAACTCAACCTCACCTGGGGCGTCGAGACCTTCCTCGGCCCCCACGTCGACTCCACCGACGCCATGGTCGACCAGGTCGACGAACTCCTCCTCAAGTACGGCCGCTGCGCCAAGGGCGACATCGTCGTGATCACCGCGGGCTCCCCGCCCGGAGTCACCGGCTCCACCAACCTGGTCCGCGTCCACCACGTCGGCGAGGACGACAGCCCGAAGTAGCCGACGGGGCCTTCTCCGCCGCCGCCGGTCAGTACTTGGGGCCCACGTGGGTGTCGAGGAGGGCTACGGAGGCTTTGCGGGCGATGGAGATGTTGCGAGAGTTCGGCTGTTTCCAGTCGACGCCTACGGCGTCGAGGGTGTCGGTGAAGAGACGCATGATGTCGGACGACTTGTTGGTGAAGAAGTACCGGGGGTACTCGTAGCGCTTCGTTTCCCCGGCGACGAGGCGCGTCGTCCAGTTGGTGATACGGCAGCCGTCCGAGTGGATGAGCCCCCGGATGAATTCCCAAGGATGGGCGTCGACGATTCGTCGTTGCCAGGGTTCGAGAGCGATCTTGCGGTCGTGCTTCTTGCCGGGTCCGTGCTGGGGGAACAGGCAGGGCCAGTGCTTGCTGCAGCAAGTGACGTACTGGCAGCCCGCGCTTTGGACGCGGAACACCTTGTTGTCGGGGCGCACCAGCTGCATCGCTGCCGCGCAGGCGTCGATCAGACCGGGCCACGCGTCGGCGCACGCGATGCGAAGAAAGTGGACGCCTCTTCTCAGGAGGCTGACGCAGCCGTCGCCGAGATAGAGACCCAGCAAATAGGCGTACGCAGCGGGCTCGTCAGGCTCCCCTGGGATGGCGCGGCACCTTGGGCAGGGCTGTGAGCGGTTGCCGTCGAGGGGCTCAATGCGTATCTGCCATGAGCGGATCGCGGCTCGGGAAATCCCGGTTTCCTTGCTCACCGAGTTCAGGCTGCGCCCCTGGCCCACCAGGGCAAGAGTCCGCTTACGTGTGCCCATGTCGTACATATGGCCACTGTGTGCACGCGGAACTTGCGACACGCAGCAAAAAGCGGATGTTCACTAGAACGGGAACATCCGCCTTGAGTGGCGACCTTGGAATCGCAGGAAAAGTGCCCCAGGTGGGATTCGAACCCACACTGTCCGCTGTTTGAGAGCGGCCTCTCTAACCGATTGGAGTACTGGGGCCTTAGAAAGGAAGGGGTATGGTGCCCCCTCGCGCCACTACTTTACCGCAGCTAGGTAGTCTCTTGTCAGCAGTCCCGCCCTGAACGAGGAGCCCCCGTGACCGCCCCCGAGTCGCCCCAGCCCGTAGACGCGCCCGACGACGACAAGTCGCACGTGCCTCCGCTGACGACCCGTGTCGTCATCGCCGAGGACGAGGCGCTGATTCGTCTCGACCTCAAAGAGATGCTGGAGGAGGAGGGCTACACCGTCGTAGGTGAGGCGGGTGACGGTGAGCAGGCCGTCGAGCTGGCCCGGGAGCACAAGCCGGACCTCGTGATCCTCGACGTGAAGATGCCGAAGCTGGACGGCATCTCCGCGGCGGAGAAGATCGCCGAGGAGTCCATCGCCCCCGTCCTGATGCTCACCGCGTTCTCGCAGCGCGACCTGGTCGAGCGGGCCCGTGACGCGGGCGCGATGGCGTACCTGGTGAAGCCGTTCAGCAAGAGTGACGTTGTGCCGGCGATCGAGATGGCCGTGTCCCGGTTCGCGGAGCTCAAGGCGCTGGAGCAGGAGATCGCGGATCTCACGCTGCGTCTGGAGACGCGGAAGCTGGTGGACCGTGCCAAGTCCGTTCTGCAGACGGAGTACGGCCTGACGGAGCCGGCGGCGTTCCGGTGGATCCAGAAGACGTCGATGGACCGTCGTATGTCGATGCAGCAGGTCGCCGAGGCGGTCATCGAGGACGCCGAGGAGAAGAAGGCGTCGAAGGGCTAGTTCCGCGCCCTGGTGAAGAGTGTTGAAGGCGAAGTGTGTTGAAGCGTTCTCCTCCGGGTCGTAGCCGCGGAGGAGAACGTACGGAAGAGGCCCGCACCCCTGACGGAGGTGCGGGCCTCTTCGTGCGGCCGGAGGGGTCGCGGAGCGTGTCAGTCCTCGCCGAGGTAGGCCTTGCGGACGGACTCGTCGTGGAGCAGGTCCTGGCCGGTGCCGGAGAGGACGATGTTGCCGACCTCCATGACGTGGGCCTGGTCGGCGAGGGAGAGCGCCGCCTGGGCGTTCTGCTCGACGAGGAGGATCGTCGTGCCGGCCGCCTTGAGTTCGGCGATGGTCGCGAGGATCTTCTGCATCATGATCGGCGAGAGGCCCATGGAGGGTTCGTCGAGCATGAGCAGCTTGGGCTGGGACATCAGGGCGCGTCCCATGGCGAGCATCTGCTGTTCGCCGCCCGAGAGGGTGCCTGCGGCCTGCTTACGGCGTTCTCCCAGGATGGGGAAGAGGTCGTAGGCGCGCTGGATGTCCTTCTCGATTCCCGCCTTGTCGCTGCGGAGGAACGCTCCGAGCTGGAGGTTCTCCGTGATGGTGAGGCGGGGGAAGATGTGGCGTCCCTCGGGGGAGTGGGCGAGTCCGAGGGCGACGATCTTGTGGGCGGGGACGTTGGCGAGGGGCTGGCCGTCGAAGAGGATGCGGCCTCCGCTGGGCTTGAGGAGCCCGGAGAGGGTGCGCAGGGTCGTCGTCTTGCCGGCGCCGTTGGTGCCGATGAGGGTGACGATCTGGCCGGCTTCGACGGTGAAGGAGATGCCCTTGACGGCTTCGATCTTGCCGTAGGCGACCTTGAGGTCTTCGACCTCGAGCAGTGCGGTCACTGGGCGTTTCCTTCCTTGCTGGTGCTGCTCGACGCGTCGGAGTCGTCGGACGCGGCGGGGGCGTCGGGAGCCTCGGAGGCTTCGGGGGCGTCGGCTGCCTCGGGGGCGTCGGACGTTCCTTCGGCCTCGGTGGCTTCCTCGGTCTCCTCGGCTTCGGCGGCGTCCTCGGTTGCCGCGGCCTCGGGGGCTTCCTCGGCCTCCGCGGTCGTTCCGGCTTCCTCGGTCGTGGTGGCTTCCGTCGTGTCCTCGGCGTCGGTGACTGCCGGGGTCGGGACGGCGTCCTCGGGCTCGGCGGTTGCCGCCGCTCCTGCCGCTCCCGCGGCTTCGGCGGCCTCGACCTCGGCGAGTTCCTCCTGGCCGGGGGCGCCCTCGAAGGGGGTGCCGAGGTAGGCGGCGATGACGCGCTCGTCGCCCTGGACGACCTCGGACGTTCCCTCGACGAGCTTTTCGCCCTGGACGAGGCAGGCCACGCGGTCGGACAGGTTGAAGATGAAGCGCATGTCGTGCTCGATGACGAGGACGGCGATGCCGCGGTCGCGGATGGCGAAGACGAGGTCTTCGGTCGCGCGGGTCTCCTGGGGGTTCATGCCGGCGGTGGGCTCGTCCAGGAGGAGCAGGCCGGGCTCGCTGGCCATGGCGCGGGCGATCTCGAGCTTGCGCTGTTCGCCGTAGGGGAGGTTGCGGGAGAGGTGGTCGGCCTTGTGGTCGAGGCCGATGAACTCCAGCAGTTCCATGGCGCGTTCGCGTGAGGTCGCTTCGGCCTTGCGGAAGCCGGGGCCGCGCAGGAGGGCGGACCAGAGGCCTTCCTTGGTGCGGGTGTGGCGTCCGACGAGCACGTTCTCCAGGACGGTCATGTTGGCGAAGAGCCGGATGTTCTGGAAGGTGCGGGCGATGCCGGCGCTGGTGACGAGGTGCGGCTTCGGGGGCAGGACCGTGCCTTTGTAGGCGACCTTGCCCTCGGTGGGGACGTACAGACCGGTGAGGCAGTTGAAGAAGGTGGTCTTGCCCGCGCCGTTGGGGCCGATGAGGCCGACGATCTCGCCGCTGTTGACGGTGAGGTCGACGTTGCGTACGGCGGTGAGGCCGCCGAAGCGCATGGTGACGCCGGTGGCTTCGAGGACGGGGCTGGGGGCTGTGATGGTGGTCATGTTGGTTACGCCCCTGCCTTGGTGACGCCGACGGTGGAGTCGGGCAGGCCTTGTTCGGGGATGTGGACGGTTTCGTCGCTCTCGTGGAATTCGAGCTGGCGGCGACGGTTGGCGATGATGCCTTCGGGGCGGAAGCGCATGAGGACGACGAGCGCGATGCCGAAGGCGAGGAGCTGGTACTCCTTGAGGAAGCCGAGCTTCTCGGGGAGGAGGTAGAGCAGGGTGGCGCCGAGGATGGGTCCGTTGACCGTGCCCATGCCGCCGAGGACGACCGCCGCGAGGAGGAAGGCGGAGTTCGGGGGTACGGAGCCGGCGAACTGGTACGGGGCCGGGTTGACGCTGTAGCCGACGTGGGCGCTGACCGTGCCGGCGAGGCCGGCGAGGGAGGCGCCGAGGGCGAAGGCGATGAGCTTGACGCGGAAGCCGTTGATGCCCATGGCGGTGGCGGCGGTCTCGTCCTCGCGGATGGCGATCCAGGAGCGGCCGATCCGGGAGTCGGCGGCGCGGTTGAACACGACGACGACGAGTCCGGTGATGAGCAGCATCAGCAGGAAGTAGTTCGCGAAGCGGCCGAGGGTGACGAGGCCGAGGATGTTGTGGGAGGCGCCGAGGTTGAACCCGAAGATGTCGAGGTCCGGGATCATGGAGATGCCGTTGGGGCCGTTGGTGAGGTTGGGTCCGGAGACGCCGTCGAGGTTGTTGACGGTGATGCGGAAGATCTCTCCGAAGCCCAGGGTCACGATGGCGAGGTAGTCGCCGCGCAGTCGCAGGGTGGGGGCGCCGATGAGGACGCCGAAGACGAGCGACGCGGCCATGCCGGTGAGCATGGCGGCCCAGAAGGGGAACTGGACGCCGGCGAAGCGGGAGAACTCGGAGCCGGAGACGAGGGCTGCGGCGTAGGCGCCGACGCCGAGGAAGGCGACGTATCCGAGGTCGAGGAGTCCGGTGAGGCCGACGACGATGTTGAGGCCGAGGGCGACGGTTCCGACGACGAGGATGTTCACGCCGAGGTTGGCGTTGTGTTCGTTGTTCGCGACGAAGGGGAAGATCGCCGCGGCGAGGAACGCCATGGTGGTGGCGAATCCCTTGTGGCGGGCGTTCAGCTGGGCGAAGCGGTCGAAGAGTCCGGCGCTGTGCAGGGCCCAGGTGCCGAAGACGACGAGGAGCAGGTAGCCCAGGAACGTTTCGCTCGCGTCGGGGTCGACGCCGATGCCGTAGTTGAAGACGATCAGTGCGACGGCGGTGGCGGCGGTGATGACGAGGCGCTCGGCCCAGCCGGTCAGTTTTGCGGCCGGCGGGATGAGGTCGGGCTTGGTGACGTAGTCCTTGAAGGTGTCACCGGGCTTGGGGAGCGCCAGGGTGCCGAGGAGGGCGGTCAGGGAGCCGACGGCGGTGACGTAGGCGCCGGGGTCGAGCGCGACGAGGCCCTTGAGGTCGACGGCGATGGCGATGGCGCTGAACCAGCTGACGGCGAACGCGGAGGCGGCGGCGAGGACGACGGGCTGGGTGGCGCCCGCCGGGTTGAGCCAGCCGAGGCCGCGGACGTTCCAGAGGGTCAGGGCGAAGAGGAGGGTGAGGACGCCGGCGACGATGTCGAGGACCTGGAGTCCGGCCGGGGAGCCGTAGTAGGTGAGGTCCCCGGGGAAGTCGGACGTGTAGGTCCAGGACATGAAGGTGCTGGCGATGGTGGCGATGGCGCCGATGGCGATGAGGACGCGGGCGGCGCTCTCGGGGAGTGCGATCAGGCCGCGCTCGGGGGTGGTGGTCTCGGTGGTTGCCATGGTGCTCACGCCCTGTCCGCGACGCGTTCGCCGACGAGGCCTTGTGGCCTGAACAGCAGTACGAGGATGAGGAGTACGAAGGCCCAGACGGAGGACCAGCCGCTGCCGCCGAGCTGTTGCATGCCGGGGATGCCGTCGATGTAGCTGGTGGCCATGGTCTCGGCGAGGCCGAGGACGAGGCCGCCGATCATGGCGCCGTAGATGTTGCCGATGCCGCCGAGGACGGCGGCGGTGAAGGCCTTGAGGCCCATCTGGAAGCCCATGTCGTACTTCACCGTGCCGTAGCGCAGGCCGTAGGCGACGGCTGCGACGGCTGCGAAGAAGCCGCCGATGGCGAAGGCGATGACGATGATGCGGTTGGTGTCGATGCCCATGAGCTGCGCGGTGTCGGGGTCCTGCGCGGTGGCCTGCATGGCGCGGCCGGTGCGGGAGAGGCTGACGAACAGCGCGAGGGCGGCCATGCACAGCGGGGCGGCGACGATGACGAAGACGGAGCCGCTCTGGATGCTGACGGAGCCGATGTGCCAGGGGCCGAAGGGGAGTTGCGGGAACCTGATGTCGGTCTTGGCGTTCGGGTACGTGTTGAAGACGACCTGCTGCAGGGCCAGGGACAGACCGATGGCGGTGATGAGGGGGGCGAGGCGTGGTGCTCCGCGCAGGGGTCGGTAGGCGAAGCGTTCGGCCCCGACGGCGATGAGGACGGAGACGATTCCGCCGCCTATCAGCATCGCTGGGAGGGCTATCCACATGGATGTGCCGTTTGGCAGAACGTAGAGATAGACCGAGAGTGCGCCGAAGCCGCCGGTCATGAAGATCTCGCCGTGGGCGAAGTTGATGAGCTGGACGATGCCGTACACCATCGTGTAGCCGATGGCGATCAGCCCGTACATCGAGCCGAGGAACAGCCCGTTGGCCAGCTGCTGCGGCAGGGTGTTCACCGCATGGCCTCCATGTGGTGGGGAGAATTGAGCAGGGCGTATGAATCGGGCCGCGCGGTGACGTGTGGTCGTGGCCGCGCGGCCCTGGGATTGTGCTGAGGGCCTGTCCGGTGGATCGGACCGGGCTCACGGTGCCGTTTCGGGCTCAGTGGCCTGGAGTCGGACCGATCCGCCGGAGTGGCCCGGGTGGTGCGGATCAGCCGTTGAACGTGCCGCTCTTGACGGCCTTCCACTTGCCGTCGACGACCTGGTAGACGGTGAGCTGCTTGTTGGTGGTGTCACCGAACTCGTCGAAGGCGACGGGGCCGGCGATGCCGTCGAACTTGGTCTTCTGGACCTCGGCGACGATCTTGGCGCGGGCGCCGTCCGGGATCTTGCCGTCCTTCACGACAGCGCCGATGGCCTTGATGATGGCCGTGGCGGCGTCGTAGGAGTAGCCACCGTACGTGCCGTAGTCGCCCTTGAGGCCGGAGGCCTTGTACTTCTTGATGAAGTCGGCGGCGGAGGGCAGGGAGTCGACGGGCTGGCCGACCGAGGTGACGAGGTCACCCTCGGAGGTCTTGCCGGCGGTCTCGATGTAGGTGGGGGTGAACATGCCGTCACCGCCGAACAGCGGGATCTTGGCTCCGCCGTCCTTGAGCTGCTTGGTGAGCTTCTCGGACTCGTCGTACTGGCCACCGTAGTAGACCAGGTCGGCCTTGGAGTTCTTGATCTTGGTGACGAGGGCCGAGAAGTCCGTGTCGCCGGTGTTGACGTGGTCCTCGCCCGCGACCTTGCCGCCGGACTTGGTGAAGCCGGCCTTGAAGAGCTTCGCCAGGCCGGCGCCGTAGGTCTGCTTGTCGTCGACCACGAACACCTTGCGCTTCTTCAAGGTGGTGTAGGCGTACTCGGCCGCGAAGCCGCCCTGGAGGGCGTCGGTGGTGGCGGTGCGGAAGTACGTCTTGAACGGGCGGGACTTGGCGGTCTGCCAGTTCTTGCCCTGGGTGAGCTCGGGGGCCGTGTTGGACGGGGAGATCTCGACCAGACCGGCGGTGTCGAAGACCTGCTGCATCTGGGTGGCGACGCCGGAGTTCAGCGGGCCGACCACGCCGAGAACCTTGTCGTTCTGGACGAGCTGGGTGGCGTTCTGCTGACCGGAGGCCGGGATGGCCTTGTCGTCGAGGGCCTGGACCTTGAACGTCACGCCGGGCACGGTGTTGTTCTTGTTGGCGTCGTTGACGGCGATCTGGACGCCGCCCTGGATGCCGAGGCCGGTGGCGGAGTTCTGACCGGTCAGCGGCGCGTCCACGCCGATGATGATCTCGGTCTTCTTGTCGCCCTTGCTGTCGCCGCTGTTGTCGCGCGAGCCGCAGGCGGTCAGCGTGAGTGCTCCTGTAGTGAGCACGGCGGTGAGTATGACCATAGAACGCTGTCGCACGTTGAATCCTCTCCCTGGCGCGGCACCCCAGGGTGGGGGCCGTGTGTCTCGCCGGGCCGTACTTGGTGAAGCAGGGCCGTGCAGTGACGCGCCCGGCGGCGCGGTGACTGGCCGTGACTATAAGCGCAGGTAGGGGGAGTGGGGAGGAGCGTAGGGAAGGCTGTGACGCTCTTGTTATGCGGGGGGGTGTCCCGTGGGCGTGGGGCGGACGATCGGAGCATTTCGGTGTGCTGGTCGGAGGCGGTTGTGTGTTCGCATGGTGAGAACGCGCTGTTCCGGGTTCATGGCGGAGAGCGGAACCTTTACGTGTGGTGTCGGGTCGGGGCGCCGCGGGGGGCGTGGCGCGGCGCGCCTCGCGGTGCGGGGATTGCTTCGTTACGGCAGAGGTAACCGACTGTTACTGCCGTGTGAGGCGGTCGTCGGTGTCCTGGCCGGGTGAAGTGGGTGTGGGGGAGGGCCGGTTGGGGAAGCGGGGGGCGTGCGGACGGGTCCGCGGGTCGTTCGGGTGGGTGCCGCCGAGACGAGAGCTTTGCTGTTGCTGTGCTGTCTCGTTGCTGATGAGCAGGTCGAGGTGGGGCGGGACGATGGCGGCCGGCGGGACGGTGCGGTCGTATACGGAGGCGCGCACGGTGATCGGGCGGGGGTTTCCGGCCTTCACTGTCAGTGGCAGCCGGGGCGTGGCGCGGGCTCTCAACTCGGTTGGTCCGGCGTTCACTTGGTGGCCGGTGACGGGCGCGCCGTGGGCGGTTTCGACCTCGAAGCGGAAGGAGGCGGGCGTGGTTCCGAGGCCTTGTGGTGGAGGGCGCCGACGGGCCGCGGGTGGGGGTTCGGGCGGCCCGGGTGTGTGGTGCGCGGGGCGAAGGAGTGGCGGTTGCGGTCGCGATGACGACCAGGTCTGGGCGATGACGGCCAGGTCTGGACGAGCGGCCGGTCCGAACGCGGGAGCGCGGCCCAACGGGTGCCGGGGTGCGGCGAGTTGGGCTTCGGCGGGGCGGTGGGGCGGTCGCGTCCTGGTGGAGGCCGCCGGTTTCGTCCGGGTGGCATGGTTCTACGGGCCGGACGTCGGCCGGGTCTCATCCCGCTCCGGGGGGGGCGGCTGTGCCAAGGGGCTGTGCGGGGTGGGGAGTCGGACGCCCCGGGCCGGACACGCCGGGCCGGGGTGTCCCCGGGCCGGGTGTTCCGGGAGGGCGTTCCGAGGCCGGGTTTCTCGGAGCACGCGTGCGAGGCGGGGTGTCCCGAGGGGTGGTGCCGCGAGGCAGGGCTTTCCGGGGCCCGGCCTGCCGAGGCGGAGCGCCGCGGGAGGGGCTGGGCGTACCGGGCCGGGTTCCCGGGCGCCGGGCGTCCGGGGGCTGCCCGCCCGGGTGGGCGGACGCTCCCGGGCGGGCAGCCCTGCGTGTTCCTGTCGGCCGGGCGCGGGTTCCTCCGCGGAGGGCCCGGAGGGGCGCCTAGGGGGCTCCCTGCGGGCCCCTGAGTGCCCCGGGGTGGTGCGGGGCCGGGTCCGGGGGTGTCAGCCCTGGGGCGCGTCCTTGAGGATGCAGGTGAGCCGGGCGCTGCAGACGCGCTTGCCGTCCTCGTCCGTGATCGCGATCTCGTACGTCGCCGAGGTGCGGCCGCGGTGGACGGGTGTGGCCACGCCGGTGACGAGGCCCGAGCGGACGCCGCGGTGGTGGGTGCAGTTCAGGTCGACGCCGACGGCGATCTTGGTGATGCCGCCGTGGAGCATGGCGCCGACGGAGCCGATGGTCTCGGCGAGGACGGCGGAGGCTCCTCCGTGCAGCAGGCCGTAGGGCTGGGTGTTGCCCTCCACCGGCATGGTGCCGACGACGCGGTCCGCGGAGGCTTCGATGATCTGGACGCCCATGCGGTTGCCGAGGTGGCCCGCGGAGAAGAGCGCGGGCAGGTCGACGCCGAGTGCGGCGTACTCGTCGATGACCCCTTGCGGGAACTTCGGGATGTGCTGTTCGCCCATCAGGCCCGGCTCCGTCCTTCTTTGGACCACTTTGTCGTGGATGCTCCTTGCTGAGCGAACGCTCAGTCGGCTGTCGATTGTTCCAGACGGACGACCACGGACTTGCTGGCAGGGGTGTTGCTGGTGTCGGCGGTCGCGTCGAGGGGGACCAGGACGTTGGTCTCCGGGTAGTAGGCGGCCGCGCAGCCCCGGGCCGTGGGGTAGTGCACGACGCGGAAGCCGGGGGCGCGCCGTTCCACGCCGTCCTTCCATTCGCCGACCAGGTCGACGTACGAGCCGTCCGCGACGTTCAGGGCACGGGCGTCCTCGGGGTTGACGAGGACGACGCGGCGGCCGTTCTTGATGCCCCGGTACCGGTCGTCGAGTCCGTAGATGGTGGTGTTGTACTGGTCGTGGGAGCGCAGCGTCTGGAGCAGCAGGCGGCCGGCGGGGAGCCTTGGGTACTCGACGGGCGCGGCGGTGAAGTTGGCCTTGCCGGTGGCCGTGGGGAAGCGGCGTTCGTCGCGGGGGGCGTGCGGGAGGGTGAAGCCTGCCGGGTCGGCCACGCGCGCGTTGAAGTCGTGGAAGCCGGGGATCACGCGGGCGATGCGGTCGCGGATGCTCGCGTAGTCCTTCTCGAACTCCTCCCAGGGGGTGGTGCTGGTCTCGCCGAGGACCTTGCGGGCGAGGCGGGCCACGATGGCGGGCTCGGACAGCAGGTGGGTGCTCGCGGGGTCCAGGCGGCCGCGTGAGGCGTGCACCATGCCCATGGAGTCCTCGACGGTCACGAACTGTTCGCCGCCGCCCTGGAGGTCGCGCTCGGTGCGTCCGAGGGTGGGCAGGATGAGGGCTCGCGCGCCGGTGACGGCGTGCGAGCGGTTCAGCTTGGTGGAGACGTGGACGGTCAGCCGGGCGCGCCGCATGGCCGCCTCGGTGACCTCGGTGTCGGGGGACGCGGAGACGAAGTTGCCGCCCATGGCGAAGAAGACCTTGGCGTCGCCGTCGCGCAGTGCGCGGATGGCCCGTACGACGTCGTAGCCGTGGTGGCGGGGCGGCTTGAAGCCGAACTCCTTCTCCAGGGCGTCGAGGAAGGCGGGGGCGGGGCGCTCGAAGATGCCCATGGTGCGGTCGCCCTGGACGTTGGAGTGGCCGCGGACCGGGCAGACGCCCGCGCCGGGGCGCCCGATGTTGCCGCGCAGCAGCAGGAAGTTGACGACTTCGCGGATGGTCGGGACGGAGTGCTTGTGCTGGGTGAGGCCCATCGCCCAGCACACGATGGTGCGCTCGGAGGCGAGGACCATGCTCAGGGCTTCGTCGATCCGGTCGCGGGTGAGGCCGGTCGCGGTGAGGGTCTCGTCCCAGTCGGCGGCGCGGGCGGTCTGGGCGAAGTCCTCGAATCCGTGGGTGTGCTCGGCGATGAAGGCCTCGTCGACGGCGCCCTCGGTGTCGAGGATCAGCTTGTTCAGCAGGCGGAAGAGGGCCTGGTCGCCGCCGAGGCGGATCTGCAGGAAGAGGTCGGTGAGGGCGGCGCCCTGGACCATGCCCCGGGGGGTCTGCGGGTTCTTGAAGCGCTCCATGCCCGCTTCGGGCAGCGGGTTGACCGTGATGATCTTCGCGCCGTTCGCCTTGGCCTTCTCCAGGGCCGAGAGCATGCGGGGGTGGTTCGTGCCGGGGTTCTGCCCGGCGACGATGATCAGGTCCGCCTGGTAGAGGTCGTCGAGCAGGACGCTGCCCTTGCCGATGCCGATGGTCTCGTTGAGCGCGGAGCCCGAGGACTCGTGGCACATGTTCGAGCAGTCCGGCAGGTTGTTCGTGCCGAGCTCGCGGGCGAACAGCTGGTAGAGGAAAGCGGCCTCGTTGCTGGTGCGGCCCGAGGTGTAGAAGAGGGCCTCGTCGGGGGAGCCGAGCGCGGCGAGCTCCTCGGCCACGATGTCGAAGGCGCGCTCCCAGGAGACGGGCTCGTAGTGGTCGGCGCCCTCGGGGAGGTACATGGGGTGGGTGAGGCGGCCCTGCTGGCCGAGCCAGTAGCCGCTGCGGCCGGCGAGGTCGGAGACGGCGTGCGCGGCGAAGAAGCCCGGGGTGACCCGGCGCAGGGTGGCCTCCTCGGCGACCGCCTTCGCGCCGTTCTCGCAGAACTCCGCGGCGTGCCGGTGCTCCGGTTCGGGCCAGGCGCAGCCCGGGCAGTCGAAGCCGTCCTTCTGGTTGACGCGCAGGAGGGTGAGCGCGGTGCGGCGCATGCCCATCTGCCGCTGGGCGATGCGCAGGGTGTGTCCGATGGCGGGGAGCCCGGCCGCCGCGCGCTTGGGTTCGGCTACCTGTGGCGTGTCCTGGACCGGATCGCTTTTGGGCGGCTTGCTGGCCATCGCTGAACCCCTTCACGTGCGCACGTCGGTGTGCGTGTTTTCGTACCGCTTGGATCCTCGCACGCGTGGCCGACAGCGACGGTCGTGGGTCGGGGGAACCCGGGCGGCGAAGGAGCGTGCGGGGCCGGGACGGCTCTCGATGTCAGTGGGCCGTGGCAGGATCGGGGTTGTGGCAGACACAGCATCGAAGAAGACCGAGAACACCGCAGGTACGGGCCGCCCGCGCCTGATGCTCATGGACGGGCACTCGCTGGCCTACCGCGCGTTCTTCGCGCTGCCCGCGGAGAACTTCACCACCGCGACGGGCCAGCCGACGAACGCCATCTATGGTTTCGCGTCGATGCTGGCGAACACGCTGCGCGACGAGTCGCCCACGCACTTCGCGGTGGCGTTCGACGTGTCGCGCAAGACGTGGCGTTCCGAGGAGTTCACCGAGTACAAGGCGAACAGGTCGAAGACCCCGGACGAGTTCAAGGGGCAGGTCGAGCTGATCGGCGAGGTGCTGGACGCGATGCACGCGCAGCGGTTCGCGGTGGACGGGTTCGAGGCCGACGACATCATCGCGACGCTCGCCACGCAGGCCGAGGCCGAGGGCTTCGATGTGCTGATCGTCACGGGTGACCGTGACTCCTTCCAGCTGGTGTCCGAGCACACGACGGTGCTGTATCCGACGAAGGGTGTGTCCGAGCTGACCCGGTTCACCCCGGAGAAGGTCTTCGAGAAGTACGGGCTGACGCCGGCGCAGTACCCCGACTTCGCGGCGCTGCGCGGCGACCCGTCGGACAACCTGCCGGGCATCCCGGGTGTCGGCGAGAAGACGGCCGCGAAGTGGATCAATCAGTTCGGTTCGTTCGCGGAGCTGGTCGAGCGGGTCGACGAGGTCAAGGGCAAGGCCGGGCAGAACCTGCGCGACCACCTGGAGGCGGTGAAGCTCAACCGCCGTCTCACGGAGATGGTCAAGGACGTCGAGCTGCCCCGGACGGTGGCGGACCTGGAGCGGGCCGCGTACGACCGCACGGGGCTCGCGATGGTCCTGGACACCCTGGAGATCCGTAACCCCTCGCTGCGGGAGCGGCTGCTCGCCGTGGACCCGGGGGCCGCGGAGGCCGAGGAGGCGCGGCCGGTCGCCGAGGGCGTCGAGATCGACGGCACGGTGCTGGGCGCGGGCGAGCTGAAGCCGTGGCTCGCCGAGCACGGCACGGCGGTTCTGGGCCTGTCCACGGTCGACTCGTGGGCGCTGGGCACGGGGTCCGTCGCCGAGGTGGCGCTCGCGGCCGGTGGGGGCGCGGCCGCCTGGTTCGACCCGTCGCAGCTGGACGAGGCCGACGAGAACGCGTTCGCCGCGTGGCTCGCGGACTCCGGGAAGCACAAGGTCATGCACAACGCCAAGGGTGCGATGCGGGTCTTCGCCGAGCACGGCTGGAGCATCGAGGGCGTGAGCATGGACACCGCGCTCGCCGCCTACCTGGTCAAGCCCGGCCGCCGTTCCTTCGCGCTGGACGCGCTCTCGCTGGAGTACCTGGGCCGGGAGCTCGGGCCCGCCGCCGCGGCCGACGGACAGCTCGCCTTCGGTACGGACGAGCAGGCCGAGGCCGACGCGCTGATGGCGCAGGCCCGCACGATCCTCGACCTGGGCGAGACGTTCGGGGAGAAGCTCCAGGAGGTCGGCGCGGCGGATCTGCTGCGCGACATGGAGCTGCCCACGTCCAGCCTGCTGGCCCGCCTGGAGCGGCACGGCATCGCCGCGGACCGGGCGCATCTGGAGGCCATGGAGCAGATGTTCGCCGGGGCGGTGCAGCAGGCCGTGAAGGAGGCGCACGCGGCCGCGGGGCACGAGTTCAACCTCGGCTCGCCCAAGCAGCTCCAGGAAGTCCTCTTCGGTGAGCTGGCCCTGCCGAAGACGAAGAAGACCAAGACGGGTTACACGACGGACGCGGACGCGTTGGCCTGGCTGGCGACGCAGACCGAGAACGAACTGCCCGTGATCATGCTCCGTCACCGTGAGCAGGCCAAGCTGCGCGTCACCGTCGAGGGTCTGATCAAGTCGATCGCCGCGGACGGCCGCATCCACACCACGTACAACCAGACGGTCGCGGCGACGGGCCGGCTGTCGTCGACCGATCCGAACCTGCAGAACATCCCGGTCCGAACGGACGAGGGCCGCGCGATCCGCCGCGGGTTCGTGGTCGGTGAGGGCTTCGAGTCCCTCATGACCGCGGACTACAGCCAGATCGAGCTGCGGGTGATGGCCCATCTGTCCGAGGACGAGGGCCTGCTGGAGGCGTTCTCCTCCGGTGAGGACCTGCACACCACCGTCGCGTCCCAGGTTTTCTCCGTGGAGCGGTCCGCGGTCGACGCCGAGATGCGCCGCAAGATCAAGGCGATGTCGTACGGCCTCGCCTACGGGCTGTCGGCTTTCGGTCTCTCCCAGCAGCTGAACATCGAGGCGGGCGAGGCCCGCGCGCTGATGGACACGTACTTCGAGCGCTTCGGCGGTGTGCGGGACTATCTGCGCCGGGCGGTCGACGAGGCCCGGGCCACGGGCTACACCGCGACGCTCTTCGGGCGCCGCCGGTATCTGCCGGATCTCAACAGCGACAACCGGCAGCGCCGTGAGGCGGCCGAGCGCATGGCCCTCAACGCGCCCATCCAGGGCACGGCCGCCGACATCGTCAAGATCGCGATGCTGAACGTGGACCGGGCGCTGCGCGAGGCGAACCTCACCTCCCGGATGCTGCTCCAGGTCCATGACGAAATCGTGCTGGAGATCGCCCCGGGCGAGCGCGCCAGGACCGAGGAGCTGCTGCGCCACGAGATGGCGTCCGCCGTCGAGCTCACCGTCCCGCTGGACGTCTCCGTCGGCTCGGGCCCGGACTGGGAGTCGGCGGCGCACTAGCGTCGGGGCGGCCTTCGGCCAAGGGCGCGGACCCGGCGCCACGCGGGGCACGCGCGGGTGGACGGCTCCGGCCGCGTGGCTGACGTGGCCGGGCGCACCGGATCCCGCCCCGTGCTTCCTGCGGGCCTCGCGGTCCCGGTGGATCGCGGGGCCTGCCGTGCCCGGGGGGTGCGTCACTCGCGTGGCTCTCACAGAGCGCCCCGGGCCGGAAGGTGCCGTAAGGATGCGGGCATGCGTATACGCACGCTCCACTGCCGTACGGCCATGGCCACGACCGCCGTGGTCGCGACCGTGACGGTGACCGCCGCCGTCGTCCCGGCGCTGCTCGCGCCGGTACCCGCGGTCGCCGCCGAAGCGGGTACCGCCCAGCTGTCCGAGGCCTGCCGTTCCCCCCGTGCCCCGGACCTCGCCGCCCGGCTGTCCCGCGACCTCCGGGCGGCACTGTCGGCACGCCGGGGCACTGGCCCGGTGGCGGTGCGGGACGACAGGACAGGCGGCCCGACCCGCACCACGGCCGGCGGCCGGCTGCGGCTGCGGGCGGTGCTCACCGGCGCCCACGCGTTCCTGAGGACCCGCGCGTACGGCCTCCGGCTGCTCACCCGGGTCCGCGGCGGAGGGCAGCGGGCCGTGCCCTCCGCCCGGCCGCGCGGCCTGAAGACGCACATCTCGACCGGCCGGCTGCCGCGGGCCGCGAACGGCGGACGCGTCCACGGCATCGGCGCCTTCACCGGCCCCTCCCGCACCTACCGCGTGATCGTCCTGTCGTACGACCATCCGACGATGCCGTACGGGGCCCGCCTCGTCGAACGTGTCGCCCGGGCAGTGCACCGGGGTCTCGGTCACGGACGGGGCCTGCTCCGGAGCCTCGCCGCCGGTACCGCGGTCAGCGAGGAGCCGGACGGCTCGGCTCGGTACGGGCCGCCGCCGGGCCGGGGCGAGCCGGAGCGCGACGCCACATCCTGACCGCCGAGACGTACAGGGCGAGGCCGAGGGCCAGGCCCGCGCCCCCGCCGAAGCACAGCGGCGGAATCAGTTCCCACGGCTTCGCGATGGACCCCCAGTAGGCCCACCAGCGCACCGCCCGCTGCACCGCGGCCGCCAGCGCGAGGCCGCCGATCACTCCCACGGCCAGCAACCGGTCCGCGGCGGACAGGACGGGCACCCCGGCGGCCGGGCCGTACGGCGTACGGCGCAGCGCGAGCACCACGAAGGTCACGATCACGACGCCGGCCACCGCCGAACTGCCGTATTGGACGTACCAGTAGATCGGCGAGCCCGCGAGGTCGCGCCCGAGGACGGGGAAGAGCCGAACCCCCCACCGGTCGTGATGGGTGAACGCGTCCCACACGACGTGCGTCAGCGCGCCGAACGCCGCGGAGACGTACCACCACAGGACCATCGGCGCGCGCACCGGCTCGCGCACGGCTCCGCAGCGCAAGAGCCGCGCCGTGCGCCCCTGTCGTGCCGCGGGCATCAGTGCCACCAGCGGTTCGCGCAGCACCAGCCAGGCGCCCACCAGCACCCATGCGATAAGCACATCGACGCTGAACACCCCGGTGAACGAGTGCGTGAACGTGCCGAACTCCATCGCCCCGGGCACTACGCTCGCCGCGTAGTAGGTCATGTCGGGAGCGAAGGAACCCGCGACGAGAACGGCGGGAATCAATCGGCCGCGACCGCTACCGTCCCCGCGTACAGCGGGTAGCACGGCGGCCGCGTGACTGAGAGTGAAGGGCAAAACGTCCCCCTGCGGCTACTGGTGACCGGCTATGTCCGGCCTGTTGATCACTGACGGCCAGTATGCGGGACGACGTGACATGGCCAACTGGTGAATATCGGGCGCGAACAGGTCCCAGGGCAACGGAAGTTGTCGTAGGGTCACCTGGGTCGCCGTGCTGGGGAACACGGTCGGAAACACCGGAAGCAGCGGAAGCGCACAGGGTTCTGAGAGACGGCAGGCTCGGCCGGCCGTCGGTGGGAGGGGTTCACTCAATGGCGGCGCAATTCGGCAGGAGGCTGCGCAAGAGCGCGGCAACCACCGCTGTGGCCGCGGCCGCGGTCGCGGCTCTGTCCGCATCCCAGGCCCCGGGAGTGATCGCCGACGACCACGGCAGACAGTCGGCGGGCGCCGACGTGGGCCAGGACGTGACCGATGCGGGCGGCTCGGGCGGCGACGGCACCGCGACCGGCAACTCGCGCTACTACACGGACCTTCCGCCGCTGCAGAGCCCGAACCCCGCGCCGAGCGCGAGCGCGGGAGACGGCACGGCCGCCGCCACGGGTGCCGCCGAGGCGGGCATCCCGGCGACCGTCCTCGACGCCTACAGGCAGGCCGAGGCGTCGCTGCACGAGTCCAAGCCCACCTGCAACCTGCCCTGGCAGCTCCTCGCCGCCATCGGCAAGGTCGAGTCGGGCCAGGCCCGCGGCGGCCGCGTCGACGCGACGGGCACCACCCTGTCGCCGATCCTCGGGCCGGTCCTGAACGGCAACGGCTTCGCCAGCATCACGGACACCGACAACGGCGCGTTCGACGGCGACAGCACGTACGACCGCGCGGTGGGGCCCATGCAGTTCATCCCCTCCACCTGGGCGTGGGCGGGCCGCGACGGCAACGGCGACGGCAAGAAGGACCCCAACAACATCTACGACGCGGCACTCGCCGCGGGGCACTACCTGTGCCGCTTCGACCACGACATGTCGGTCCAGGCGCAGATGAACCAGGCGATCCTCAGCTACAACAACTCGACGGCGTACCTGAACACCGTCCTGTCGTGGCTGGAGTACTACCGCAAGGGCACGCACGAGGTGCCCAACGGCACGGGCACGCTGCCCTCGCACCACAGCGACGACCCGGCCACGGCGAGCCCCGGTCCCACCCCGCCGCAGCCGTCCCCGCCGGGCAGCCCCAGGCCGGGCGGTCCGAAGAGCCCCGCCCCCGAGCCGACCCCGCCCGCCACCCCGACCCCGCCCGCCACGCCGCCGCCGACGAGCCCGCCCACCACCACGCCGACGCCCACCCAGACGGTGGACCACCTGACGAACACCGGCGACGGGAAGCTCACGGCGACGGCCGGCGGCACGTTCGCGCAGAAGATCGCCGTACGGACCGACGACAAGGCCGGCAAGGCCGTGGCGAAGGTCCGCGTGCGGTTCACCGTTCTCGGCGACACCGACGCCACCTTCACCGGTGGCGAGAGCGTCGCCACGCTGCTCACCGACGGGCTCGGCACGGCCACCGCCCCCGCGCTCACGGCGGGTGAGAAGACAGGCGACTTCACGGTCCGCGTCACCGTCGTGGGCCGGGTCATGGCCGGCCTCGACTACACGGCGACCGTCACCGCCCGCCAGGCCGACACCCTGGCCCGCACCACCGACACCGCGCTCACCTGCGTCCCGGGCGGCGAGTTCGCCGACCAGGTCGAGGTCAAGGCCACCTATCAGGGCGCCGCGGCGGGCAAGGTCGCCGCGACCGCGACCCTCGTCAAATCCGCCGCCGACACAGGCGAGAACGACAAGGGCCCCTACTTCAAGGACGCGGACGGCAAGACCGTGCGCACCCTGACCGCCCTCACCACGGACGCCGACGGCCGGCTCGTGCTGCCGAAGCTGTACGCCGACGACACCACCGGCACCTTCCTCCTCCGCGTCACCACCACCGGCGGAGCGACCCTCGCCGTCGAACTGACGGTGGCCGCCCCCGCCACGTAGAACGGCGCCGCCATCGCGCGGCCCGTGCGCGCCTCCAGGGCGCCCCCTCGGCTCACGCCGCGGGGGCGCCCTGATCCGTTGTGTGCGCGACGTGTTCTCATCTCGCCCCGCCGTTGCTACGGTGCCGGACCTGACGATGTATCAGATGTATCAGCTCCTGGCCCTCGGGAGGCCCGCATGCGTGCCCTCATCGCCGCCGCGACCGGTCTCGCCGCGGCACTCGCGCTCGTCCTGACCATCACCGCCTTGGGCTCGCCGGCCGGACACACCTCACCGAAGCCGATGCTCACCACCGTCCCCAAGCACCCCTGACGCACGCACCGGGAGGGCCGTCGAGATGCGCCGCAAGGCAAGCCTGATCCTGCTCGCGCTCGCCGTGTTCTTCGCGGCGCTGTCCCCACTGCTGCGCTGGTACGCCTTCCCGCGCCTTGCCAAGATCCCCGCCGGCCAGTACCAGGACATGGTCCTGGAGGCGAGGGACGCGACCCTCCTCGACTACGGCACCATGCAGGCCAAGAAGGTCTCCAAGGTCACGGTCGTCCAGACCCTCAAGGGCAACGTCGAGGCCTCCGACAGGATCGAGCGGACCGCGGGCCGTGACGTCGTCGTATGGGACTCCCTCTCCTACGTCCAGGGTCCCGACGGGAAGATGGTCTCCAAGCTCCCCGAGCGCTACATCTTCGACGCGCACAGCCAGGAACCCGTCCACGCCACGGGTGAGTCCGTCGACGGAGACCCGGTCACCCGCGAGGGCATCGAGTTCAAGTGGCCCTTCCGGACGGAGAAACGGGACTACGAGTACTTCGACGCTCAGACCCGCACCTCGGCGCCCATCCACTACAAGGACACCCGTAGCTTCCGGGGCGTCAAGGTCTACTACTTCGAGCAGACCATCCCCTGGACGAAGGTGGCGTTCCCCAAGGTCATGCCCGTCCAGGGCGTCACCCCGCAGTCCCTGGCCAAGACCGGCACCACCCGCTGGTACACCACCGTCCGCAGGTTCTGGGTCGAGCCGGTCACCGGTGCGCCCGTCTACGGCGAGGAGATACACAAGGAGGAACTCCGCGGCGGCACGCTCCTGGGCGGCCGGGACAAGGTGACCGCCTTCTCCGGTGACGTGAAGATGCGCGAGGACTACGTCAGGCACACCGTCGACCTGGTCGAGTCGAACCGCACCCTCGTCCTGATGATGACCTCCTACCTCCCCTGGGGGTTCCTTCTCCTCGGCGCGGCCCTGCTGTCCCTCTCGCTGTACCTGGAGGCCCGGAGCCGCAGGCCCGGTGACGCGGCACCCGCTCCGGCGGCCGACCCCGAGCCCGTCACCGCCTGAGCCGCGCGTTCGTGAACCGCGTCGGCTCGGCCGTCGCCGGGTCCTCGGGCCACGGATGCTTGGGGTACCGGCCGCGCAGCTCGGCCCGTACGCCCTTGTAGCCGTCCTTCCAGAAGGACGCGAGATCGGCGGTGACCGCCGCGGGCCGGCCCGCGGGGGAGAGGAGATGCACCAGAACGGGCACGCCGGCGACGGCCGGCGACGCGTGCAGCCCGAACATCTCCTGCAGCTTCACGGCGAGCACCGGTTGCGCGGGGTCGGCGTAGTCGACGCGGATCCTCGACCCGCTCGGCACCTCGATCCGCTCGGGCGCGAGCTCGTCGAGCCGGGCCGCCTCCCCCGTCGCCCAGGGCAGCAGCCGGTTCAGCGCCTGCCCGGCGTCGATCCGCGCCAGGTCCGCCCGCCGCCGGGCACGGCTCAGCTCCGGTTCCAGCCACTCCGCCACGCGCGCGTGCAGCGCGTCACCGGACACATCCGGCCACGGGTCACCGAACCGAAGGCGCAGGAACGCGAGCCGCTGCCGCAGCACCCCGGCGTCCGGAGACCAGCGCAGCAGACCGAAGCCCTCCTCCCGGAGCCCTTCGAGCAGCGCTTCCCGTACGAGCCCGGGGGCCGCGTTCCGCAACGGCCGCACGGCCAGCTCCACCGCCCCCAGCCGCTCCACCCGCCGTGCGACGACATCGCCCTCGGCCCAGTGGACCTCGTCGCCCTCGGAGCGCAGACCGTCGGCGGCCCGC
Source organism: Streptomyces sp. NPDC002742 (assembly GCF_042888885.1). Taxonomy (NCBI): domain Bacteria; kingdom Bacillati; phylum Actinomycetota; class Actinomycetes; order Kitasatosporales; family Streptomycetaceae; genus Streptomyces; species Streptomyces sp. NPDC002742. The sequence goes on along the minus strand of NZ_JBIAQF010000008.1, from coordinate 150,024 downwards.
CGTGCCGTCCGTTCGTCGATCACCGCCGCGAGCCGCACGCGCGCGTGCCCCCTGCCGACGGGACGGTCGGCGACGGCGACCGCGAGCCAGGGAGCACCGCGCAGGACGGATCCCTCGCCGGCGTCGGCGCGGGTCCCGTTGACCATCAGGTGGGAGCCGCCCTGCATGTGCGCGACCCGCTCGGGGAACGCCAGCGCGGCGACGAGCCCGACGACCCGGTCGTCCCCGGGTTCCGCCCGCGCCCCGCCGTCCGCCGGGCCGCCGTCACGATCGCCTCCGCCGTGCCCCGGCCTGACGGCGTCCGCCCCCGGGGCGGAGGAAGAGCCGGGGGAGGACCCAGCCCCGGGCCCGGTCCCGGCGCCGGCCGCCGCGGAGCGCAGCCGGCGGGCCTCGGCGCGCCAGCGGGCCGCGTAGGCGTCGCCTCCGCGCCGGGCGGTGCGCCAGGCGGCGGCCAGGTCGTCGCCGTACTCGCGCGGGGGCTCCTCGCTCAGCAGGGCGACCACGTCGGCGGCCCGCGCCACGCCCACCACCGGGGTCGCGTCCAGCAGCGCCCGCGCGAGCCGGGGGTGCAGGCCCAGCCGGGACATGCGCACCCCGCGCTCCGTGGCCCGCCCCGTGGCGTCGACCGCGCCCACGGCCGACAGGACGGCCCGCGCCGCCGCCATCGCCCCGCCCGGCGGCGGGTCGAGCAGGGCCAGCCCCGTCGCCTCCGGATCGCCCCAGCAGGCCGCCTGGAGGGCGAACGCCGTCAGGTCGGCCACCTTGATCTCGGGGGCCGGGAAACGCGTCAGACGGCCGTCCTCCGCCTGTGCCCAGCACCGGTACACCGCGCCCGGCGCCTCACGCCCGGCCCGCCCCGCCCGCTGCCGTCCGGCCGCCTGCGAGGCCCGTACGGTCGCCAGCGCGCTCAACCCGCGCGCGTGGTCCACCCGCGGCTCCCGCGCGAGCCCCGAGTCCACGACCACCCGCACCCCCGGAACCGTCAGCGACGACTCGGCCACCGAGGTCGCGAGGACCACGCGGCGCCGCACACCGGCCGAGAGCACCGCGTCCTGCACGGCCGCGGGGGCCCGCCCGTGCACCTGAAGTACGTCGATGTCCCCGAGACCGCCGAGCTGTCCGGCGACCCGCGCGATCTCCCCGACCCCGGGAAGGAAGCACAGGACGTCACCCGAGCGCTCGGCCAGCGCCCGCCGCACCGTGGACGCCACATGCGTCAGCAGTGCCGGGTCCACCCGCATCCCGTGCGGCGGCCGTACGGGGCGGGCGGGCGGCGCCCACACCGTCTCCACCGGGTACGAGACACCCTCCGCCTCGACGACCGGCGCGTCGCCCAGCAGCCGCGCCCAGCCCCCGGCGTCCGTCGTCGCGGACGCGGCGACCAGCCGCAGCTCGGGACGGAGCGCGGCCCGCACGTCCAGCAGGAACGCGGCCACCGTGTCCGCGTCCAGATGCCGCTCGTGGCACTCGTCGAGCACGACCACGTCGACACCCGCCAGCTCCTGGTCCCGCTGCAGCCGCTGGAGCAGGACCCCGGTCGTGACGACCTCCACGCGCGTGCGCGCGCCGACCACCCGCTCCCCGCGCACGGTGAAGCCGACGCTCTGGCCGGGCTGCTCGCCGAGCAGCCACGCCATCCGCCGGGCGGCGGCCCGGGCCGCGATCCGCCGAGGCTCGGCGACCACCACCCGGCGTGCCGGGCGCCCGTCGTCCAGGAGACCCGCCAGGGCCAGCGGCACGAGCGTCGTCTTGCCGGTGCCGGGCGGCGCCACCAGCACCACGCTGCCGTGCCCCTCCAGAGCGGCGTCCACAGCGGGCAGGGCACCGCGCACGGGCAGGACGTCCAGGGCTTCGTAACGGATCACGCCCCCAGTCTCGTACGAGCGCCGAACCCGCCGCTCACGAAGTCCGGGACAGCTTTCCCGCGGGCGTGGAGTTCCCGGACAGGCCCGGCACACGCGCGTGCCGGGCCGAGACGTGAGGACGCGTGTGCCGGAACGAGACATCGAGAAGGGGAGCCGGTCCGGCTCCCCTTCTCGTGGTTCTCGTTCCGTTGCCGATCCCGCCTGCCCCGTGCGTCAGTCCCGTTCGCACACGAAGATCGCCGTGCCCGGAATGAGGTTCCCGCGCAGCGGGGACCAGCCGCCCCACTCCTGGGTGTTCCAGGCGGGCCACTCGGGCTCGACGAGGTCGACCAGGCGGAAGCCGCCGGCCACCACGTCGCGCACCCGGTCACCGGCCGTCCTGTGGTGCTCGACGTAGACCGCGCGGCCCTCGTCGTCCTGTTCCACGTACGGAGTGCGGTCGAAGTAGGACGCGGACACCGTCAGGCCCTCGGGGCCGGGCTCGTCCGGGAACGCCCAGCGGACCGGGTGCGTGACGGAGAAGACGAAACGGCCGCCGGGGCGCAGCACCCGGTGGACCTCCCTCAGCACGAGGACCGGGTCGGCGACGAAGGGCAGGGCGCCGTACGCGGAGCACGCGAGGTCGAAGGAGGCGTCCGCGAAAGGCAGCGCGCTCGCGTCCGCCTCCACCAGGGGCACGGTGCCCCCGATGCGCAGCGCGTGCTGGAGCTGGCGGTGGGAGAGGTCCAGGGCCACCGGACGCGCGCCCTGCCCGGCCAGCCAGCGCGAGCACTGCGCCGCGCCGGCGCCGATCTCCAGGACGTCCTTGCCCTTGAGGTCCTCCGGAGGTCCGAGCAGTTCGGCCTCCACCTCGTCGAGGCCCTCGGGGCACCACACGAATCGGTCGTCGCCGAGGAACGTGCCGTGTTCGATCTGGTAGTCGTCCGCGTTCCGGTCCCACCAGCCCCGATTCGCCCGGGAACTCTCGATGAGGTCCGCGTCACGTCGGGTGGCTTCCGGTTCGATGGGTTCGGGCTCTTGGATGATCGGCTCCCTCGTCGTACTCTTCCGTCCAACCCGTCTCGGGCGTGTCACGAAAGAGGCGTCCTACTGCCCGCGTGGCCTTGTGAGACAGGTCTTGTGCCGGGATTGCGGCGATCCGCCCCGGGTGTGCGCCTTCGCGCATTGACCCTGCCCGGCTGCCCCCGTATGCTACAAGTTGCGCTGCGGGCCTGCGCTCCTCAGACGTAGCAGGCTGTGCTCGCATCTGTATGTATGTCCCCTCGGTTTTCGAGGCGCCTCCGGCGTTTGTCGGGGCGCTTCCTTGGCTGTCCGGCCTTCTACAGAGCGAAACGGGCTCCCGGCGTAAGCAGTACCTACGACTCACTGTCCGTACCGGAGCCCTTACCCACATGACGAGCAGCACCGAGACCACCGCCACCACCCCGCAGGTTGCGGTCAACGACATCGGTGACGAGGAAGCATTCCTCGCCGCGATCGACGAGACGATCAAGTACTTCAACGACGGCGACATCGTCGACGGCGTCATCGTGAAGGTCGACCGGGACGAGGTCCTGCTCGACATCGGTTACAAGACCGAAGGCGTGATCCCGAGCCGTGAGCTCTCGATCAAGCACGATGTCGACCCGAACGAGGTCGTCAAGGTCGGCGACGAGATCGAGGCCCTGGTTCTCCAGAAGGAGGACAAGGAGGGCCGCCTGATCCTGTCCAAGAAGCGCGCTCAGTACGAGCGTGCCTGGGGCACGATCGAGAAGATCAAGGAAGAAGACGGCATCGTCACCGGTACCGTCATCGAGGTCGTCAAGGGTGGTCTCATCCTCGACATCGGCCTCCGTGGCTTCCTGCCGGCTTCCCTCGTCGAGATGCGCCGTGTCCGCGACCTCCAGCCCTACGTGGGCAAGGAGCTCGAGGCGAAGATCATCGAGCTGGACAAGAACCGCAACAACGTGGTCCTGTCCCGCCGCGCCTGGCTCGAGCAGACCCAGTCCGAGGTGCGCCAGACGTTCCTCACCACCCTCCAGAAGGGTCAGGTCCGCTCCGGCGTCGTCTCCTCGATCGTCAACTTCGGTGCCTTCGTGGACCTGGGTGGCGTCGACGGTCTGGTGCACGTCTCCGAGCTCTCCTGGAAGCACATCGACCACCCGTCCGAGGTTGTCGAGGTCGGCCAGGAAGTCACCGTCGAGGTCCTCGACGTCGACATGGACCGCGAGCGCGTCTCGCTGTCGCTCAAGGCGACGCAGGAAGACCCGTGGCAGCAGTTCGCCCGGACGCACCAGATCGGTCAGGTCGTCCCGGGTAAGGTCACGAAGCTCGTCCCGTTCGGTGCGTTCGTCCGCGTGGACGAGGGCATCGAGGGCCTGGTCCACATCTCCGAGCTGGCCGAGCGCCACGTGGAGATCCCGGAGCAGGTCGTCCAGGTCAACGACGAGATCTTCGTCAAGGTCATCGACATCGACCTCGAGCGCCGCCGCATCAGCCTCTCGCTGAAGCAGGCCAACGAGGCCTTCGGTGCCGACCCGGCGTCGGTCGACTTCGACCCGACGCTGTACGGCATGGCCGCGTCGTACGACGACCAGGGCAACTACATCTACCCCGAGGGCTTCGACCCCGAGACCAACGACTGGCTCGAGGGCTTCGAGTCCCAGCGTGAGGTGTGGGAGACGCAGTACGCCGAGGCGCAGCAGCGCTTCGAGCAGCACCAGGCTCAGGTCATCAAGTCCCGCGAGGCCGACGCGCAGGCCGAGGCCGAGGGTGCCAGCACCTCCAGCGCGGCTCCGGCCGCCTCGGGTGGCGGCGGTTCCTACTCCTCGGAGTCGGACGACAACTCCGGCGCCCTGGCGTCGGACGAGGCGCTCGCCGCCCTCCGCGAGAAGCTCGCCGGCGGCCAGAGCTGAAAGCTCACCGCTAGCAAGTAGCTGAAAGAAGTGGGCCCGCACCGATTCGGTGCGGGCCCACTTCCATGGGGGTCCTTTCGCGGGGGCAGGTCAGGGGGTCACCGTGATGTTGGTGAGTCCCTTGCCGCCCGTCACCGTGTTCGAGGCGTACACGGTGGTCCCGTAACCGGTGGTGTGGTCGGTGACGTTGACCGCCGGCTGCTTGTCGCCCGTCGCGCCCCGCAGGTCCGAGGTGTTGCCCCGGAACACGGTGCCGCAGCCCCAGCCGGTCTGCTGGGTGTGGGTCTCGTAGCCGTCGTTCGTCGTGGAAGTGCCCTTGTTGTTCTCCACCAGGACGTCGTCGCCCTTCACGTCGACCCAGGAGTCGTCGTAGTCGGCGCCGGTCAGGCCGCTGCCGTCGAAGGTGTTGCCGGTGATACGGGCGCCCGTGGTGCCTTCCTCGATGTCGACGTTCTCGCCGCCCACGTCCGGCCCGATCGTGCTGCCGGTGATCTGGACGCGGTCGCTCCTGTAAGGGTGTTGCAGGTTCGCGTCAAGGTCTGGACCAGGGCGGTGTGCGGGGAGGGGAACGTGGTGGATACATGAGTAACTGCCGGGCCGTAACAGGCCGTTGCCAGGATCCCCGGGGCAATCAAGATCGAAGGCGCCTGGCACAACATCCCCGGCGGACCCGACGACGTCGCTACGAGCCGCTCAACCGGCCCGCCGGGCCTGTCTACTTCGCGGGCGACTGGCTCGGTTACGCCGACGCCTGGCGGCACGGCGCCTTCACGTCCGCCCGCGACGCCGCCACCGCGCTCCACGCACGCGTGCTGTCCTCGTAACACACCTGTGGTGTGCTGGTGGCGGTCCCGGCCGCGGTGCGCCCGCCGCCCCGGAACTCCCGTCGGCCGCTCGTGGAGGCCGAGAGGGCACGAGACGGTGGCACGGAGCACGGGACGGGAATGTCCGTGCTCCGTGCCACGTTGTGCAGTACGAACACGAGGAGGAGCGGTCACAGTGCTTGATCCGCAGGGTTTGTACGCATGGGAGCCGAAGGGCCTGGCCGTCGTAGACATGGCGCTCGCCCAGGAGTCGGCCGGTCTTGTCATGCTCTACCACTTCGACGGGTACATCGACGCGGGCGAAACCGGCGACCAGATCGTCGAGCGGGTGCTCGACTCGCTGCCCCACCAGGTCGTGGCCCGGTTCGACCACGACCGGCTCGTGGACTACCGCGCCCGCCGTCCGCTGCTGACGTTCAAGCGCGACCGCTGGACCGAGTACGAGGAGCCGGCCCTGGAGGTACGGCTCGTGCAGGACGCGACCGGCGCGCCCTTCCTGCTGCTGTCGGGACCCGAACCGGACACCGAGTGGGAGCGCTTCGCGGCCGCCGTCCAGCAGATCGTGGAACGGCTCGGAGTGCGGCTGTGCGTGAACTTCCACGGCATCCCCATGGGCGTCCCGCACACACGACCCGTGGGCCTCACCCCGCACGGCAACCGCACCGACCTGGTGCCCGGCCACCGCAGCCCCTTCGACGAGGCGCAGGTCCCCGGAAGCGCCGAGTCCCTCGTCGAGTACCGCCTCATGGAGGCCGGTCACGACGTCCTCGGTGTCGCCGCCCATGTGCCCCACTACATCGCCCGCTCCCCGTACCCGGACGCGGCGCTGACCGTCCTGGAGTCCATCACGGCCGGGACCGGACTGGTGCTTCCCGGGATAGCGCACGCCCTGCGCACCGAGGCGCACCGCACCCAGACCGAGATCGACCGTCAGATCCAGGAGGGCGACGAGGAACTCGTCGCGCTCGTCGCGGGTCTGGAGCACCAGTACGACGCCGCCGCGGGCGCCGAGACCCGCGGCAACATGCTCGCGGAACCGGTGGACATCCCCTCGGCGGACGAGATCGGCCAGGAGTTCGAGCGGTTCCTGGCGGAGCGCGAAGGCGACTCCTGAATTCCCCTCCAGGGCTCAGGGCTCCCGGGCGCAGGGTCTGTCAGTGACAGGCCCTAAGCTGCGAGTCATGCTGAAGGTGGGTCTGACCGGTGGTATCGGCGCCGGCAAGAGCGAAGTGTCACGGCTGCTCGTCGAGCACGGCGCGGTGCTGATCGACGCGGACAGGATCGCGCGGGAGGTCGTCGCGCCCGGAACTCCCGGGCTGGCGGCGGTCGTCGACGCCTTCGGCGAGGACGTGCTCGCTCCGGACGGCAGCCTGGACCGGCCGAAGCTCGGCTCGATCGTCTTCGCCGACCCGCAGAAGCTCGCCGTCCTGAACTCGATCGTTCACCCCCTGGTCGGCACCCGCTCGCGCGCACTCGAGGACGCCGCACCCGGGGACGCCGTCGTCGTCCACGACGTGCCCCTGCTCGCGGAGAACGGCCTGGCCGCGCTGTACGACCTCGTGATCGTGGTCGACGCCCGCCCCGAGACCCAGCTCGACCGCCTCGTCCGCCTGCGCGGCATGACCGAGGAGGACGCCCGTGCCCGCATGGCCGCACAGGCCCCGCGCGACAGGCGACTGGTGATCGCGGACATCGTCATCGACAACGACGTACCCCTGGATCGACTGGAGCGGCGCGTACGGGACGTATGGGCCGATCTGGTGCGCAGAGCCCGGCAGCCCCAGGAATAGCGCCCCTCGCGAGGGGCGTTGAACCCTTGCAGCGAGGGAAGGACTATGCCGTGCCCGAGACCAGCGGATCGACCGGACGCACTCCGGAGACGCACGTCATCGACTTCCGCGCCGCCGAGCAACTGCTCGCCGCGCGCGACCCGCGGGGTGCGGTGAAGCTGCTCGACCCTGTCGTCGCCGCTCACCCGGAGAACACCGCGGCCCGGCTGCTGCGCGCGCGTGCCTTCTTCGCCGCCGCGCAACTGCGCCCCGCCGAGCTGGAGTTCACCATCGTCCTGGAGCGCGAGCCGGACAACGCGTTCGCGCACTTCGCACTCGCCCGGACCTACGAGCGCCAGCGACGTCCCGAGCAGGCGAAGCGGCACTTCAGACTGGCGGCCGCACTCGACCCGAAGCCGCAGTACCTGGAAGCGGCGCGGTTCGAGTCGTAGCGGGTCCGCGCGAGGCGGCGGCGACGGTGACGGCAGTGAGCCTGACGGCATCCCGCTCCGACCGCACCGGGCAGGGGCGCTCGCTGCTCCGCGCGCACGACCTCGTCGGACAGGGGCGGGGATCGCCCGGCCGCTTCAGGGGTGCGACGGTCTCGACGGACGGTGGCGCTCCGGCGGGCGGTACCGGGGCCGGTCGTCCACCGGCTCGTACGGCGGGACGTCACGGCCCGGCTGATAGTGCGGGCCCTGCCTCATGTGCCGCAGGATCATGGTCATGTCGACGGTGACGATCACCCACAGCAGACCGCACGCCGCCGCCCATCCCGGCCGCCCCACCAGGGTGAACGCGACCGTTCCGAAGACCGCCCAGATCAGGCCCCAGACGCTCAGCCAGAAGCGCATCCGCAGAGCACTGCGCGCTGTCATCGGTTCACTGCCCGTACGCATCACGATCACTACTCCTACGAGGAAACGTACTCTTCGTGGTGCACGTTCACCAAGGGAGCGCGGCCCGGACGACGGCCGCCGGGGGAGGCGACGGTGCTGCTGAAGGCGCTGCGGGCGGACGCGAGGCTCGCCGACTGGCTGAGAGACCTGGAGAGCGAGAGCACGGCCCTGCGGGAGGCGTCGCTCCCGGACGCCGACGCGTTGCCCGACATCCTGCTCGACCTGTCCGTGCCCCATGAGCACATCAATGAACTCGTCGCGCTGCGCGACCGGTTGGCCGCCGACCCGGAGGCCATGACCCTCCTCGCGCGCTGCGTCACCCGCTTCGTCCGGGACATGGGGGAGACGGGGAAGGGCTGGGAGCCGCCCACGTTCCCCGCGACGACGGGACCTCTCGGGCGATGTTTCCATCTGTACGTCTTCATAGCGGCGCTTCCGTACGTCCGCGCCCATCACCGCGAGCGCGGTGTCCCGGAGGACGTCTCACGGCGCACGCTCGCCGATCTCGGCCGTCATGTGTCCGTGCACCACAGAAGAGCCGGCGGCCCCGGACTGCTGTTCCCCTGGTGGATCGCCCTGCACTTCCACGGCGAACTGTTCCAGCTGGGCCGGCTCCAGTTCCAGCGGGTGCTGCTGGGGCGGCGCACGGCAGCCGCCGTCGCGGCGGCGGGTCTGGACCTGGGCCCAGGCGCCCCCTGCCTGAGCCTGCACATCACCGACTTCCGCGGCCCGCTCTCCCCGGCCGCCTGCGACCGTTCACTCGCCCTGGCCCGGGAGTTCTTCGCCCGCCACTATCCCGACGAGCGCCACGAGATCGCGGTCTGCGACTCCTGGCTGCTCGACCGGCAGCTCAAGCGGTATCTGCCGGCCGACTCCAACATCATTCGCTTCCAGGACCGCTTCCACCTCGAGTGCGAGGAGACGACCCCGGACGACACGGTGCCCATCGGCTTCGTCTTCGGCGATCCGGAGCTTCCGCTCGACGAACTGCCACGGCGCAACAGCGTAGAGCGTGCGGTGGTGGACCACCTGCGCGGTGGAGGGCATTGGTATGGAGGGCGGGGCTGGTTCGCGCTGTAGTCCGTCCTGCCGTGGACCCGGTCCGGGGTCCGGCAGGCGGGAGGTGGGGGAGGGGAAGCGAGGGGAGGCGAGGGGGCAGTGGGTCGCCGGGTGGAACAAACCCCGTTCCGTGCCGATGAGTTCCCGACAGTCTCCAGGTCTGTCTCTGTGAAAAGAGCAGCCCCCGCTTCGCACAGGAGACCACCGTGTCCGAGACCGCCCTTCCCCTCGCCACCACCACCCAGGCCACCACCCAGGCCACCGCAACCCCCCGCTCCCGCCTCGCCCGTATCTCCCTGACCGGCCTGCAGATCGTCCTCGGCCTCTTCTACGCGTTCGCGAGTGCTCTGCCCAAGCTGATCGCCCATCCTTCGGCGACGGAGTCGTTCGACAAACTGGGCTGGGGTCACACGGGCATGTACATCATCGGCACGCTCGAACTCGCCGGAGGCCTCGCCCTGGTGATCCCGCTGCTGGACTCGGTGGCGGCGGTGGCGCTCAGCGCCCTGATGGTCGGCGCGTTCATCGTCAACGTCACCGTCGTCCACGGCCCGTACGTGGCGACGCCGCTCATCCTGCTGCTGCCGCTCGCCCTGATCGCCTGGGCCAGGCGCGGCCACGCAACCGAACTGCTGCGCCTGGTACGCCGACGGGTGGGACGCCAGGTGTGACGACGCGGGAAGGACGGAGGGCTCCCCCGACGCCGTACGACGGCACGTCGGCTTTCCGAGGTTCAGGAGCCCGAGGTGCCGGAGGAACCCGATGAACCGGTGGAGCGGGGACCGATCCAGGGAGGACCGTTCCAGCGGGGACCGGCCGAGCGGCGGGAAGCGCCCGTGGACCCGGTCGCTCCCGTCGTACCGGTGGACGGGCCGGAGGAGCTGATCGGGCCGGACGAGCCCGCCTGCATCCCCCGCAGGCGTTCCGTCTCGCGGCGGTCCCGCTTGGTCGGGCGCCCCGTGCCCCTGTCGCGGATGCCCGCCGGCGCCACGGCCTCGCGCGGCGGAGGCGGCGGGCTGTTGTCGACGTAGCACTCGACGGCGACGGGCGCGCCGACCCGCTTGCGGATCACGCGTTTCACGACGACGACCCGTTCCCGGCCCTCGTGCCGCAGGCGTACCTCGTCGCCCACGCGCACCGAGTACGCGGGTTTGACGCGCTCGCCATTGACTCGAACATGACCGCCTCGGCAGGCCGTGGCACCCATCGAACGGGTCTTGACGAGACGGACGGACCAGATCCAGGCGTCGACCCGCACGCTCTCGCCGCCGGCGGGCCCGGCAGCGGTGGCGGGCTTGGCGGCGGCAGTGGTCGTGGGAGTCGCCGTGGAAGCGGCCCCGGAGTCGGTCGTGGCGGCATTCGCCCCGCCCGCGCCGCGCCGGCCGTCGGCGGCCGTGCCCTTCATCACCCCGTCAGCACTCTGAGAAGCCATAACCCGACTCTAGTGCCCGCGGTCCAGCACACGGCATGCCTTGAACCGGGACCGGGCAGTGGACACCCGGACGCGGGAGGACCGGTCGTACGGTGGTGGAGTGCACGGCGGCGGTTCGAACGAAGCCGGGCCGGCATCCTGCGCCGGCCCGGAAGTCTTCGCGGGTGCGGCACCCTCCGCAGGGCTGGGGTGTCCGGAGATCGAATCGTACGACCGCGGCATGCTCGACGTCGGTGACGGCAACCCGTCTCCACTGGGAGATCTGCGGGAACCCGGATGTGCGGGCTCGTGGACAGGCCGGCCGGTCGATGTCCGGTCGGTGCGTGGACGTGGGCCGGTTCATGGACGATGGTCCGTTCCGCTTCGCCGGACGCGGCCCCGGAGCCGGATGTCAGGCGCAGTCGGGTTCGATCTCGGCCACCGGCTCGACCTCGGGCACGACGGCGGTCGCCGTGATCTCCACGAGCTGCCCGGTGTACCCGAGGCAGGTCACGCCGAGCAGCGTCGAGGAGTGTGGTCCGATGCTCAGCCCCGACGCCTCGACGACATCCCAGACCGCGGACAGCACGGCGGGCTCACCGCTGACGACGTACACATCGGTCGACACGACATGGGCCATGTCGCTCCCCACGGCGAGCAGTTGCTCGTCGAGGTTGGCAAGTACCTGCTCGGTCTGCCGCACGGGATCGCCCGCGCCGACCAGCTTCCCGTCGGCGTCGAGCGGCACGGACCCGGCGAGGAAGGCCAGCCTCGTCCCCGCCTCGACGACGGACGCGTGCGCGTAGACGGGCGGCGCGAAGAGGCTGGGAACGGTGACGCGCTGGACCATGGGGGCGCTCCTGGATGATTTCGGCTCGGGGTGTGGCCCGCGCCGTCGTCACCTTCGGCGCGCTCGTGACCTGCTGATGTTGCGGGTCAGAAGTAGATCTCGCATCCGGTTTTCGGCCGCATCCTGCTGTCACAGCCTCCTGCGAGCGGAGGGGCTTCCGGCCGGGACAACCTGCCCTGACAGGTTGCTACAAAGAGAGTGACGGCGCCTTGGACTTGGCCGCCCCCGCCCACTCCTGCAGCTTGGCCCTCGTCTCGGTATCCGTCGAGTAGACCACCGTGCCGACCATTCCCCGTGTCAGCAGAACCTTGTAAGTGTTGCGGATCAGCTCGTGCACCAGCGTGTCCGGAGTTGCCTTTGTGAAGACAGGGTCCTTGGAGGCCGTGCGGTCGATGACCCAGCGGTCGCCACGCCACACCAGGTCGGGACCGATGATGACCCCGCTCCAGTCGTACTCGAAGCCCTGTGCCGTGTAGACGCACCCGACCTGACCGAACCCGGCCGGATCCGTTGCCCAGAGCGCGGCCGGAGGTGCCCCGGCCACCCCGCGCTCGCCGAACACGTTCCAGGGACGGGCCCAGTCGCCGACCACTACGTCTGTTGGCAGCTCTTGGCCGGGTTGGTACTTGGTGGTCCACCTCCAGCAGTAACCTGCCGAGATGCGGGCGCTGTAGCCTTCGGCCCGCCGCTTCTGCAGGAAGTCCTCCATTTCCTGAGGGCTGTCCGCGACCAGGAGCTGCATCCGGTCGTCCGGATCCCAGGTCACCGGGCCACCGGGCTCCAGGCCCAACAGGCGCACGACCCAACGCAAGTAGGCGTCGCTGCCTCCGCAACGGAACTGGCTGTCCAAGGAGATCTCCTGGAAGCTCAGGTTCTTGGCCGCCGCGACATCCCTGATCTCCTTGACCGTCCCCATCTCTCCAGGACGCACCACTTGGTGCTCATCGAGAAGAAAGACCGGTACCCGGGCCGCATCGATCAGTTCCTCTATCTGGGGCTTGCCCGTGCGGTGCTCCGCGCGCGTGTACCTGTTCGCCGAGGTCTTGCGGACGCGGTGCGCCTCGTCACAGATCAGCGCGTCCAAACCGTTTCGCTCTGCGGCCATGAAGCTGTTGAAGTACTTGAACAGCTCCTGGACTTCGCGCTTGCGGGCGCCGGCCACCTTGCGCATGGTCTTCGTGAACGATGCGGAACCTGTTGCGTGGAGTGCTGTCCTGCCCTGCCGGTACAACTCGCCGAGCAGCGACAGAGCGATGACGCTCTTGCCCGTCCCCGGGCCGCCGGTGATCACGACGACTTCCTTGTGGTCGGCGCGCGCGGCCCGGTTCACCGCACGCATGACCACTTCGTACGCGACTCGCTGTTCGTCGAGCAGGACGAACTCCTCGCGGTTGCGTACCTCCCTGGCGGCGACAGCGATCAGTTGCTTGGAAGGGCCGATCTTTCCGGCGAGGAGCTCATCGGCCGAGGCGGCCCCGGATGTCGGCCCCAGGCGGGACTTGAGGAAGGCGATGAACTCACCTCGGCGTTCTTCGCTGAAGAGCCGTCCGCGTTCGCTCTGCTCGACGTTGTACAGGCCGCTGATGCCGAACTCGGTCGCATTGTGGAGGTACGCGGCCCCGTAAATTCTGCCCGGGTGCTGGGCCAAGGCTCCGTTGAAGGAAACCAGGTAGTCGCAGTAGCCCCGCACCTGTTCGATCGGGTTGAGGACCGGACGAGGATAGGAGTCGAGTCGGCAGAGCAGGGCATCGTCATCATCCGGCTCGGCGTCGGCCCACTGCTTCAGCTCGACCACCACGTAGGAAGGCTCGCCGGTGGTGGGATGGACCCCGGCGAGTACGGCGTCGGCGCGCTTGCTGGTCAGTGGCAGCTGGTACTCAAAAAGCACGTGCACGTCGTCAAGTCCCGCTTCCAGGAGGACATTGAGCAGAGCGGGGATACTCATCCGCCACGATCTGGCTTCGGCATCGCTCGGCCGGTGACCGTGGTCGCGGACGAAATGCTCCAGCAGTCGCAGAAACAACTGCTCACTGTGAACCTGCTCGCGGGCGGCGGATACGGATTCACGAAGCAAGACGGGCTCCCGGGCAGCACGATATGAGACGTGCGGGTGGGGGCGTGTCCATGGAGGGAAGCCCGGCGGGCCGCATAGGCGATCGACTGAAGCCTATATCGACGTACATCGGTCTCCCTCGGTTGAGCGGGAACGGAGCGGGACATACCCGTGGCTCGCGGAAATGCTGCTCTCTCCTTGCTTCTGGCTCACCTGCGGCGCCAGCGGAGGAGCGGCAACTGCCGTAGAACTGTCGCGACCTGGGTGAGGATCTTGGCGCGGTGAGCTGAATTGCTGTCCTTCAGCGCGGCCTTGACGGTGTTGGAGAAGGTGAGGCAAAAAAGCGCGAAGCACACGGTCACGGTGACGGCCGCGGCGATGACGGCGACGATCGCCGTCTCTTGGGTCTGCACGAGAACACCTTCGGGGAAGAGGTGCCTGATTTCGGGCGCGGGAACGTTACGCCAGAACGGGGGCACGGCGGGCGTCGTTGTCGTCTGACCTGTCTCGGCCTGATCAGGCCGAGAAGCCGTGGGCGAAGTTGCCGCTGCGGAGGACGCGATCTTCCCGGGAGGAGAGCTGTGCGGGAGAGGGGTGCGCACAGGACACTGTGCGAAGCATTGAATCGCAGAATGCGGACATGCAAATGCTCCCGAATTCGGTGTGGTGAGCTCCTGTGGATCTAAGGGGGCGGAGCATCAGGCGGGCCGATTGAGTGTTCGAAAGGCTAGCACGGGCGGTGACAGCTGTGGCCACGTATTTCGACGGGACGGTGCGTGGGTGGGGCGACCTCTGGGGGTTCAGGCCCGCGGGGGATGGGTTGAGCAGCGGGAAACTCCCGACTGACGTGGCCACCCGGCGATGTAGGGTCTAGCGGGCACACCACACCCACAGAACGGGGCGCACACCGGTGGAGGTCGGACAGTGACGGCAGCAGGAACGCCCGCCGCCCCGAAGCCGGGCCCTCCGCCGCGCAAACAACAGCGCTGGTTCCAGCCCCGCCGCTCCACCCACACCTGGGAGCAGGACGGGCTCGACCACATCCGGCAGCTGATGCCCGCCAACGAGCCCTACCGAGCCTGGGCGACCTTCTCGTTCACCGCGGCCTCCGGCCGTACGAACGAGTGCGACCTGTTCGTCGCCGTGCCTGGCGGGGTCTACCTCCTTGAACTCAAGGGGCATCCCGGTCGGGTGGTCAACCACGGCGACACCTGGCAGTTCCAGGCGGACAGGGTTCGGACGCTGAAGAACCCGCTGCACCTCACGGACCTGAAGTGCAAGGAACTCAAAGGGCAGTTGGAGCGCGCGGCGCGTGCCAACCACATCGATCCGCGCCGGATTCCCTTCATCAAGCCGGCTGTGTTCCTTCATGGGGCGGGGCTGATCAGCGGCCTCGACGAGTTCCAGCGACTGAACGTCTACGGCCGCAACGACGGGGCGAGCGGCCTCGACAAGGTCTGGGACGACCTGCTCGGGAAGCCGCCGGAGCGGGAGAGCTGGCGGATCACGCCCAACACGGCTCAACTGCTTGAGCAGTTGATGCAGCAGATCGGCATCAGCCACTCCATCGCACACCTGCGCTTCGGGGACGACTGGAAACTCGAGCCGCGCGCACTGGACGCGGGCCCCGGCTGGGAGGACCGTCTCGCCGCACGCGACGACGGGCTGGTCCAGGAAGAGGGCAGGGTCCGGATCTACCTCGTCGAGCAGATGGCCACGGACGAGGCCCGGCAGGCCGCCGACCGCGCTGCCCGCCGTGAGTACCAGGTCCTGCAGGGCATCACTCATCGCGGCGTCGCTCAGGCTGTGCAGATCCGTGAACACCAGGGCGGACCGGCGATCCTGTTCCGCCACCGCCACGGCGATCTGCGTCTCGACGCCTATCTCGACGCATACGGCGGCAGGCTCACTCCGGAGATCCGCCTCGACCTGGTCCGCCAGCTCGCCGAAGCCCTGCGCTACGCGCACAACCGATCGCTCTACCATCGTGCCCTCGCCGCTCGCTCGGTGTACGTCTCCGCGAAGGAGGACGGCAGCGAGCCGGTCGTCCGCATCGCCGACTGGCAGACCGCGGCCCGCGACTTCGACACCAGCTCGATGCGGTCCATCGGAGACACGCCGCTCGACCCGAACCTGATCGAGGACGGCGCCCAGGTCTTCCTCGCGCCCGAGACGGATCAGGAGTTCGCCGACCCGGTCGACCTGGACATGTTCGGTCTCGGCGCCCTCGCCTATCTGCTGCTGACCGGCGAGCGTCCGGCAGCGCAGCGCAGTGCCCTGATCGAGCGATTGTCGGCAGAGGGGGGCCTGCATCCGTACGCCGTCGCCGACGGGCTCTCCGACAAGCTGGACGACCTCGTTTTCCGGGCCACCCGGGCCGAGGTGAACGACAGACTCCCGTCGGCCGAGCGCTTCCTGGACCTGCTCGACGACGCCGAGCAGGAAACCGCCGTACCAGAACAGTCCGCGGTCACGGAGGCAGACCCCCTCACCGCGCTTCCCGGTCAGTCCCTGGACGGAACATGGAGCGTCAAGCGCGTCTTGGGCACGGGAGCCACGGCACGCGCCCTGCTGGTGGAACGGGTCATAGAGGATCTCGAAGGCCCTGCGGGCGAGCAGGTCGTCGAGGAGCGAGTGTTCAAGGTCGCCCTCGACCGAGACAAGGACGCCCGGCTGTATGCGGAGGCCCAGGCGCTCAAGACAGTGGGTGGCGGACGCATCATCCGTCTCCTCGACGAGCCTCGGGAGATCGCGGGCCACGCGGTCCTGGAGCTGGAGTACGCGGGTGAATCCTCCCTCGGCGCGCGCCTGCGCGGCGAAGGGCGCCTGACCTACGACCAGTTGGAGCGCTACGGCAACGACCTCTTCATCGCCCTCGACCAGCTGGCGGCCAAGGGCACACGGCATCGCGACATCAAGCCGGACAACCTCGGCCTGCACAAGCGCAGCGACGGCTCGTGGCAGCTGATGCTGTTCGACTTCTCGCTGGCCGACGCCTCCGAGCGCGATATCAGCGCGGGTACCCGCGGCTACCTCGACCCGTTCCTCGGCAGTGCGCGACGCTCTCTGTACGACGACCATGCCGAGCGGTACGCCGCTGCGGTCACCCTTCACGAGATGGCCTCCGGCGAGCGCCCGGTGTGGGGTGACGGCCAGACCGATCCTCGCGTGAGCGACGAGGCCGAACTGTATGTCGCTGCAGAGCTGTTCGAGCCGGGGCTGCGTGACGGGCTGACCGCTTTCTTCCAGCGTGCGCTGCACCGGGACGTGGACCGCCGCTTCGACACGTTCCAGCAGATGGAGGATGCCTGGCGGCACATCTTCCGTACGGCTGACTCCGCCAAGCCTCCCACCACCCAGGCCACGGTCGGCGCCGCAAGTGCCACGACCGAGGAGGCGCGGGAGACCGCTGCGGCAGCGGCCGACCTCACCACGGCGCTGGACGCGGCAGGCCTTTCCCTCCGCGCCGTCTCGGTCGCAGGAGGCCTGGGTGCCGGCACCGTTGGAGAGCTGCTCGACATCCCGCCGCACACGATCTCGCGCGCCCGCGGTGCCGGAGCGCTCGTACGCAGAGAGTTGAACCGCCGCCACAAGCAGTGGACGGCGATGCTGCGCCGCCCCGCGATCGAAGCCGAGCCGCGCCCGGCGCCGCCCGCTGTTCACCCAATCCCAGGGGATGCAGAGGACCTTGAGGCGGAGGCGCAGCGCATCGCGCGTGAGTCCGTCGATTCACTCGCGGCCCGGCTCACTCCCGCCCCTGCCCGCAAGGGAAACCTTCGCCCCGATGTCGTGCGGCTCACGCTCGGTCTGCCGCAGCCCCGGGAGGAAGGGGACGCTCTCTCATCACTCGGACCCTGGCCCCCGCAGACGGCCATCGCGAAGCACCTGGGCACCAGTCAGCCCACCGTCTCACGCCACCACGTCGCAGCGATCGAGGAGTGGAGCGCCACCGCCTGGCTTACGGCCGTCCGCGACGAGCTGGTGCAGATACTCACTCAGTCGGGGCGGGTTCTGACAGCTCAGGAGGCCGCGGCCGAGCTGCGCATCCGGCACGGCGCGGGCACCGACACGGCTGAGCGGACCTTGGCCAAGGCCCTCGCTGTCGTACGCGCGGCCGCCGATGCGGAAGTCTTGCAGCGAGGCGCCGACACGGACCACGAACCACGCCTTGCAGTGCTGCGGCGAGGGCAACGCGTGCTGCTCGCGCTGGAGTCCCTGCCCGGCACCGACGACCCCACGCCCCAGGAACTCGCCGGCTACGCGGCGGCGCTCGGCATCGCCGCAGACCGGCTTGCAGCCGAAGACCCCCTGCCGGGTCGCGGCACAGTCGTACGCACGCTGCGTGAGGTCCCTGCCCCCGAGGGGATGACGCCGCTCGCGGACACCCGGCTGGTGGCCCTCGCCGCCGCGGTCGCCCAGGACGCGGCGGCCTCGCCACGTCTGGAGTTGTACCCCACGGCGCTCGGCCTCGCCCGTGCCCTGCGCATTTCGCAGGCCGCGGCCGGGGTGCGCCGGGAGACGGGCGTCTCGGTCACCGAACTCCTCTCCCGCGTCCACGCGCGTTTCCCCTCCCTCGCCATAGCCGCCGCGCCCACCCACATCGAGGTGGAGGACGCGCTGACCGAGGCGGGCTTCCCGCTTGAGTACGACCCGGTGCGCAAGCGGTTCTTCCCCCCGGCCGTCGAGGGTGCCCGCTGGACCAGCTCCACCTACACGCGTACGAGCGTGCTGGTAGCCGAAGCCCAGGCCGCAGCGGCGGCAGGGCGCGATCCTCAGACAGCCGTGCGCGCCAAGCTGGCCACGGCGACCCAGCGAGGCGGTTTCCTCGCCCTCACACTCAAGGGGGTCGACCTGCCGGGTACGGCGGAGGCGCTGGCTGCGGAATTCGGTGTCGTCGCGGTGGACCTGAACGCCGAGTTCCTCACCGTCTTCCGCGCGCTCGCGGACGAACTCCGCACGGACTGGGCCAAGGTTCTGCGTGCGGATGCCGTCTTCACGGAGTCAGGCGAACTGAAGCCCGGGCTGCGCTCCTACGCCCAGCGCGTCACCGCCACGCTGGCCGATCGTCTCAGGGGGCTGGCTGAGGCGTCGGGACCGAAGAGCGTGCTCTTCGTCCACAACTCGGGACTGACAGCTCGCTACTTCGATGGCGGCGGCCACGACCTCCTGGTCTCATTGCAGCAGTCCGCCCGCCGCCCGACCGAGTTCCCGCACGGGCTGTGGTGGCTGTGCCCGATGGAGGACCCGAAGCAGACACCATCGCTGGACGGGCGGACGGTGGAAGTCGTGGACCGGGCCACGGAATGGGCGGTGCTCGACTCGCTGTTCCTGAAGGAGCTGCGGACCGCAGGCGGAGAAGGCCGGTAGCTCGGGCAGTTCAGTGATCAGCACTTCCACTGTATTGAGCACTGACCGTAGAATCCCGGATCCAAGGGGGGATCAACGGGACTTGCGCGGCCTCTGGGACAGTACGAACCTTCCGGGCCATGATTGCGTCGGTGACACGTAACGTGTCACCGACGTCAGGGCTCCGTTGGCCCGTAACAGCGATCAACAGGGGCCAATGTGGCGAATCCGGGCGCCTTCGGCGACGGCGAAGACTTGGAACGACTCAAGACGATCCTCGCCGGTTGGCGGACCTCCCTGGTGGATCTGAGCGGGCGTAACCGTCTGCTCAACTTCCGGCACACCAAGTCGGCCACCTTGGAGATCTCGTACCCGTCCGCCCAGACTCTCGTCGCAGGCCTGGATCGCGGCTGGGACTTCGCGCCCCTCCCCGACGAAGAGCCCGAGTCCGACGCGGCGGACAGGAACATCGAGGCACTCCCCGCCGAGGGAAGTGACCGCAAGGACGGGATCCTGACTCAGAAGACCTCCGGTCCCTCGCTCCTGCGCGCACTGAACAGCCTGCGGAGCAAGTCGACCCAGCTCTTCAACGACTACGGCCTGTGGACTCTCAACCTCGGTGTCGGCATGCTGCGCTGGCGCGAGGACGGATCCGAAGCGGGCAGTGACGCTCCACTGATCCTGTTGCCGGTACGCATGGAGCGGGTGGCGAACGGACGTGTTCGACTCCGGGCCAACGACGAAGAGGAGCCGCGACTCAACCCGGCTCTGAGGGTGAAGCTGGAGCAGTTCCACATCG
Organism: Streptomyces sp. NPDC002742; assembly: GCF_042888885.1. Lineage (NCBI taxonomy): Bacteria > Bacillati > Actinomycetota > Actinomycetes > Kitasatosporales > Streptomycetaceae > Streptomyces > Streptomyces sp. NPDC002742. The sequence continues at coordinate 130,255 of NZ_JBIAQF010000008.1, read as the reverse complement.
ACTGGACGCCGGTGGCGGAGCAGGATCCGACGGACCTGTCGGCTGTGCTCTCGGCCGCTGTTCGCGCGATCGAGGGCAAGACCGGCTGGCAGGTGTCGCCGCGGGTGGTCGTCGCTCTCTTCGCCTCTCACAAGGAGTCGATGTACCAGGACCTGCTGGACAACGAAGGCCGCGTCCTGGACAGCGATCTCGTACGGGCGATGGCGCTCGGACCGCAGGCAGGCCTCGCGTCCGATCGCTTCGACTTCGAGGAGATCGAACTCGACCGGATCGACGAGCTGAGCCCGCCCGAGGACAGCCCGCTGGTGCTCGACGCCGACGCCTCCCAGCGCCAGGCTGTCGCGGCCGCCGTGGCCGGGCAGTCCTTTGTGCTGGACGGACCTCCCGGTACGGGGAAGAGCCAGACGATCACCAACATGATCGCCGGGCTGATGCACGCCGGCCGGAGCGTGCTCTTCGTCAGCGAGAAGGCCGCGGCCCTCGACGTCGTCCTCGACCGACTCCGATCGGTCGGACTCGACTCGTACGCCCTGGCCCTGCACAGCCACAACACGAGCCGTAAGGCTGTCGCCCAAGAACTCGGCCGGGCCCTGGCGGAAGAACCACGTGCGCCGCAGTTGTCGGAGCAGGCACGCGCGCAGGCTCGAGAGACGCGGCTGGCGCTCACCGCCTACGCCGAGGCGATGAACGAGGTCCGCGATCCGCTCGGGCAGACTCTGCACGATGTGATCGGCAGGGTCGGGCGGTTGTCCGAGGCACCGGTGGCCTATCTGACCGCTGCGGCTGACGCCGGCCCCGGAGGAGCGGCAGGTTTTCGGGCCGAAGAGGTCAGCGCCGGAGACCTGCACCTCATCATCGAGGCGACGAAGGCCATCACCGACGCGTGGGAGGCAGTCGCCGACCCGTCGTTCCCTTGGCGCGACCTGCGTGCGGGTCTGCCACATCCTCGGCCTGAGCTCGACCAGGCCAGGGCCGCACGGGACGGACTGGCCACGGCCGTTGACCGGTATCAGGACCTTGCCGTGGACGGTGAACCCCTCGTCGGCGAGGCCGGTGTTCGTCGCCTGATCGCGCTGCTGCGGTTGCTCGACTCACGGAGCGCGGTGCCCGGGACATGGCTGACGACGGACGACTTCGCGGACGTCGTGGACGACCGGGTCGACGCCTTCGCGGCGGAGCTCCGCACGGTTCATCGCGTGCGTGCGGCTGCCCGCGCTGCGGCCGGCGATCGTTGGCAGGAGCTGTCGGCCCGGCTGACGGCGGAGCCGGGCGAGGCCGAGCGGGCCCTGTCGACGATGACGCCACCGGGGCTCGATCCGGCAGGGCTCACCGAGGTGCGCTCCGCCGAGCTCGCCCAGGAGTTCGACGAGACCGCGAACGTGCTCGACCGCACACACCAGAGCCTCGCCAGCCTCAGCCGTCACGCCGGGTTCAGGGAGCCGGAAACTCTCGAAGAAGCGTGCCACGCCTGCGACGTGGTCGCGCTGGGAGGAGCCGTCCATCGGCCCTTGGAACAGTGGCTCACACCGGGCGGCGCGGCGGAGGCCGACGAGGCGGCGGTGTACGTCGTGGCCGACGCGCTCCATGAGTTCTTCGCTCGCCGGGATCAGGTGTTGCACGCCCAGTCGCTCGCGACGTCCCAAGCGGGGCCGGGCTGGAGCGACCTCCGCTCAGAGCTGAGCGCACAACGTCCAGCCGATGAGCAGTCGCTCGCCGAGCTGGAACCGCCCGGCGCGGACGTTGCGTCGCAGTCCGGCCGACAGGCGTCAGAGCTGGCCGACCGGTTCGAAGACCTCGCGGAGATCTTGGAATCGGCCGGACAGCACGCCGACTCCGCTGCCGACCGTCTCGGCTGCGGCAGGCCGCAGTCGACCTCCGAGGCTGAGGACGTGGCTGCTGTCGTGGAGTCGGCCGGCGCGTCGAACCGCGCGCTGGAAGCCTGGCTCGATCCGCGCGTGCTCCCCCTTGTCCAGGCTGCTGTCGCCGGTATCGCATCGGCCGCCGACGAGTTGGATGCCGCTGAACAGGCGGCGCGCGACACCTTCCACACCGAGGTGGTTTCCACGCCGGATCTTCCCGAAGCCGTCCGCCGTCTCACGGACGGTCATCGGGGAATCGTCGGCGCAATGTCCAGCGGTGTCCGGGCCGACCGGAAACTCGTCGGCCGGCTCACCCACGGGGGCTCCTGGCGCGGTGACCTGCAGGACAAGCTGCCGCTGGCCGTCGCCTGGTACACCACGTACCACCACCTGCGCTCGCTGACGGTCTCCCACACCGAGCTGATCGGCCGCTACGCGGGGACCGAGCTGCCTGATGTCCCCGCCCTGCGGTCGGCGTTGGCGCATGCCGAGTCCCTCCACAGGCTCGTGCCGGAGACGGTCGCGGACGCGTCCCGCCGAGGCCTACTTGCCGCTCAGGTGACCGACGCGCGTACGCCGGAGCCGGAACTCCTCGAGCACGGGGCGTCTCTGCATCGGGAACTCGCTCGGTGGCGCCAGGACTTGAGCCGTCCTTATCTCTCGGCGTACGCCGCCGAACTCACCAAACGGCCCCTGGGTGATGTCGCCCGATGGCTCCGAGCCCACCTCAGCCCTCTCCGCCAGGCCGTCGCCCTGCTGGACACGGTGTCCTCGGTGGGCCGACGTGACAACAGTCCCGGTGCCGGACAAACCCTGGCCTCCGCGCGTACGGCGATCACGGTCGCGCACGCGGCACAGCGGGAGACGGCCTCATTCGGAGCCCAGGCAGTGCTCGACCGCCGCCTTCTCGGCCCTTGGTACCGGGGCCTGGACACCGAGGCGGCCGATCTGAGCGAGCCCGCCCCCCACGACGTGACGGGTTATGAGGCCACCGGAGAACTCCTCAGCCGCGCACTGGACCTGACCCATCAGCGGCCGGGTCCCTATGCCACGGAGCGGCAACGCCATCTGCTGGGACGGCATGCGGAGGACGGCCGCCCGGACACCGAGGCACTGCGTGGCGCGCTCGAGGCCGCTCAGCGGATTGCGCGCCTGGCACCGGACACACTCGCGGATCCGGCGCGCCGAGCCCGTCTCGCCGATGTGCTCTCCGACGGCCGGCCCGAACAGCCAGAGCTCCTGAGGCAGGCCGAGCGCATCCGGAGCGACCTGGACCGCTGGCAGGAGCGCACCCAGCAGCCGCACTTCACGGCAGCCGGTGCCTCTCTCACGACGCGCCCGCTGGACCAGGCGGCCCGTTGGCTGCGTGCGCACGTGGAGCCCTTCGAGGATGCGACCGACCTCATCCACTCCGTCGCTCGGGTCATCGACGAGAGCACGGGACTGACGCTCTCCCGAGCTCGCGAAGCCGTCGCCGCTGTCGTCTCCGCACGCGCCGCCGAAGCGCGGTTCGCCGAGAACGACCCTCTCTATCGTGACCTTCTCGGTTCCCTGTACCGCGGCACGGAGACGGACCGCGACGACGTTCAAGACGCGGTGGACTGGGCTCAGAAGGTCAGGCGTACCGCGCACGGTGGCCATTCCGCGCCCCTGACAGCAGCAGCCGCACGGATGATGCTGACCACGCCCGCCGACCCCTCGGTCGCGGCGCGCGACGACGACTGGCGCCGCCAACGCGACGCGTTCGCCGCATACTTCGAACCGGCACGGGCGGAGGAATTGCGGCAGGAGCTGGCCCGCTCGCTGCCCGAGGCGGAGGCCGTCCTGTCGCGACTGGACCACGACCCGTACGGCCCGGAGGCGTGGACGTCCTGCGCCGAAGCGCTGTCCCGACTGCGCAGGTACCACCTCGACGGACTGCCGGACCAACTCGCTCGACGCGAGGTCTCCGCAGAGGACTTCCCCGCGTCGATGGAACGTGCTGTGCTCACCGCCTGGGTCGAGCATCAGCTGTCCACCGACGCGCGGTTGAGGCCGATGCGTGGCATGGAACGCGACCAACTCGTGGAGCGGTTCCGATCCGCGGACAACGACATGGTGGAGGCGGCACACGCCGAGGTCATCGCCGCGTGCAACGCCCGCCGTCCCCGCCGTACGTCGGTGGGCCAGGCCGCCGTGATCCGCCGCGAGGCGGAGAAGCAGCGGCGCCACATGCCGGTGCGCCACCTGATGAGCCAGACCCGTGAGGTCGTACGTCTGATCAAGCCCTGCTTCATGATGAGCCCCTTGACGGTCAGCCAGTTCCTGCCTCCGGACTTCAAGTTCGACGTCGTCATCTTCGACGAGGCTTCCCAGGTGCTCCCGCAGGACGCCGTGAACTCCGTGTACCGCGGCAACGCGCTCATCGTGGCCGGGGACCAGAAGCAGCTGCCGCCCACCTCCTTCTTCAGCGCGGGTGGCGGCAGCGACGATGACGACGAGTGGGACGAGGACGGCACCGACGGATTCGAGTCCATTCTCGACATGTGCAAGGCCAGCGGCGTGCTGCGCGGGCTGCCCCTGCGCTGGCACTACCGAAGCCGGCACGAGAACCTCATCGCCTTCAGCAACCACGAGTTCTACGAGAACAAGATGGTGACGTTCCCGGGCGCGCTGGAGCAGGGCCCCGACATCGGTGTGGAGTTCATCAAGGCGGACGGCGTCTACGACAGGGGCGGACGCAGCAACAACCCCGGCGAGGCCGCGAAGGTCGCCCAGCGCGTCATCCACCACTTCGCCACGCGCCCCGGTCTCACGCTCGGCGTGGTCGCGCTGTCGAAGGCGCAGGCCGAGGCCATCGAGGAGGCGGTGCAGAAGGCCAGGGCGGCACGCCCCGACCTGGATCACTTCTTCACGGAGGACCGCCTCGACGGCTTCTTCGTCAAGAACCTGGAGACCGTCCAGGGTGACGAGCGAGACGTCATCATCCTGTCGGTGGGCTACGGCCCCGACCAGAAGGGCAAGCTGCAGTCGAACTTCGGCCCGATCAACAGGGACGGCGGCTGGCGGCGCCTCAACGTGGCGGTGACCCGCGCTCGGCGCCGCATGGAGGTCGTCGCCTCCTTCCACGGCGGAGACCTGGCGGAGAGCACCAAAGAGGGTGTGCGGAAGCTCAAGCGCTACCTCGAGTACGCCCAGCACGGCCCGCAGATCCTCCAGACCGAGGCTGCCGACCCGGACGCCGAGCCGGAGAGCCCCTTCGAGGAGGAGGTGCTCGACGTGCTGAGGGACTGGGGCTACTCGGTCCAGCCTCAGGTGGGCGTCGCCGGCTTCCGCATCGACATGGCCGTACGTCACCCGGCCGCGCCGGGTACCTACGCCCTCGGAATCGAGTGCGACGGCGCGATGTACCACTCCTCCCGCGCTGCCAGGGACCGCGACCGGCTGCGTGAGTCGGTCCTGCGCGACCTGGGCTGGAAGCTGCACCGGATCTGGGGCACGGACTGGTATCGCAACCGGCGCGATGCGATGGCCCGACTGCGGGCCGCGGTGGAGGCGGCGTGCGCGGAGGATCCGCACGCGGTGCGGGAGGCGCCGCCGGTACGGGGCACGGAGGTGCCGGTCGCGGGGCCAGGGGCTCCTGAGTTGCCGGCCGAGCCTGTGACCCCTGAGGGGCAGGGGGAGGCGGCTCGAGCGCCCGGTGGCTCGGTTCCGAGGGTGCAGTTCGTGACGGTGGACCACGGGCCGTCGACGTGGAGCCGTCCGTACCAGGAGGTGGATGCGGACCTGCTGCTGGAGGTGCGGCGCAGGTCGAGCAGCCAGCGGGGCATGTCGGGTGTCGAGCTGCAGGACCCCGATGGCGCCGGTGTGGTGGCGGATGTCGCCCTGTGCGTCGTCGAGGTGGAGGGGCCGGTGGAGCAGGAGGTGATCCTCACCCGGGTCCGCTTGGCGTGGGGCATCGGACGCTCTGGCCAGGTGGTCCGGGACCGCATCGGCCGGGCCCTTCAGCGCATGGTCAAGCAGGGCAAGATCATCCGTCTGGACACGGCCTACGACCGTCCAGGGCACGAGGTGGAATTCGCCCGCACGCCGACTCCTCGGTGTGCCCGGAAAGTCGCGGAGGTTCCTGCCGTCGAGCGGCAGCTCGTCCTGAGGAACGTGGTCGAGGAAGGGCCGGGCGTGCAGCGGGAGGACCTGCTGCGGGAGGCCGCCCGCTTCTTCGGGTGGGCGCGACTCGGGTCCGAGATCAGGGACGCGCTGTCGGGAGACATCGATGAGCTGATCGCCAGTGGATCTCTCGTGGAGACGGACGGCGGACTGATGCCTCCGGAGGGTGACTGAGGCGTTACGGCAGGTTCTCCGCGCCCGCCGGGAGAGGTCTGCCGAGCTGGCAGGATTGAGTGAGCAGCCATGCGATGGAACGACGCGACTGAGCGAAGGTAGGACTCCCCGGTGGACAAGGCCGCACTGCTGAAGGATCTGCGCAAGCAGGTCACCGCGCTGGAGGACGACCTGCGGGAGCGGACGGAGTCCGTGGACGAGTTCCGCGTGAACTTCGAGCGGGAGTATGCGGCGGCGCGGGAGGCGAACCGTACGGCGGCGACGTATGGGGCGTGGCGTGACGAGCGGGTCATCCAGGTGGCGGCTGCCTGGGTTCTGGCGACTGTGTTCGTGCGGTTCTGCGAGGACAACGGGCTGGTTGATGATCCTTGCATTGCGGGGCCGGGGGAGCGGCTGGCGGACGCGGAGGATCGGCAGGCGGCGTTCTTCCGGGACCGGCCCGAGCTGAACGACCGGGACTGGCTGGTTGCGGGGTTCGAGTCACTGGCTGGGGCGCACGAGGCGGTGGCCGGGCTGTTCGACCGGGACCACAATCCGCTGTGGGAGTTGGATCCCTCTTACGAGGCGGCGACTCGGCTGCTGGCGTTCTGGCGGGAACGGGACGCCGATGCCGAGATTCGGTACGACTTCACGGATGAGGAGCTGGATACGCGGTTCCTCGGTGACCTGTACCAGGACCTGAGTGAGCATGCTCGGAAGACGTATGCGCTGCTGCAGACGCCGGTGTTCGTCGAGGAGTTCATCCTTGATCTGACGTTGGAGCCTGCGGTCGAGGAGTTCGGTCTCGATCCCGAGTGGAAGCACAAGCCGCGTGGGTGGCAGGGCGAGGAGTCGGTGGTCCGGGGGCTGAGGTGCATCGACCCGGCTTGTGGGTCGGGGCACTTCCTGCTGGGGATGTTCGACCGGTTGCTGACGAAGTGGCGGGCGGCTGAGCCGGGGACGGGGGACTGGGAGCTTGTGCGGCGGGCGTTGGAATCCGTCCACGGGTGCGACAAGAACCCGTTCGCGGTGGCTATTGCTCGGTTCCGGCTGCTGGTCGCTGCGCTGAAGGCTTGCGGGGAGCGGCGGTTGGTGGCGGCGCCGGCGTTTCCGATCAACGTGGCGGTGGGGGATTCGCTGTTGCATGGGCGGGGGGCGGAGACTGTTACGGAGACGCTGGATACGTTGTTTGCGGGAGCTGCAGAGGCGCGGACTTTTGCGTATCGGACCGAGGATGTTTGGGATTTCTCAGAGCAGGTTGATCTGTTGGGTCGGGGCAGTTACCACGTCGTGGTGGGGAATCCGCCGTATATCACGGTGAAGGACAAGCAGGAGAACGAGAACTACAAAAAGGCGTATGACGCTTGTTATCGGCAGTATGCTCTGTCAGTGCCGTTCGCTCAGCGGATCTTTGAGCTCGCGATCCGGGCAGGGGGTGATCAACGGGACGGTGGGTTCACAGGGCAGATCACGGCGAACTCTTTCATGAAGCGGGAGTTCGGGAAAAGGCTGATTGAAGAACTGTTCCCGAAAGTTGATCTCACGCATGTGATCGATACTTCGGGCGCGTACATCCCTGGGCACGGGACGCCAACGGTGATTCTGGCTGGGCGGAATCAGAACCAGCTCAAGGCGGATCGAATTCGTGCGGTGCTTGGTGTGCGTGGCGAGTCGACTCAACCTGAAGACCCGGCGACGGGTTTGGTGTGGACGGCTATCGTTAACCAGCTGGGGGAGGCTGGGAGCGAATCGGATTGGGTATCGGTCGACGACATGGAGCGTGACCGATTCTCGTCTCATCCGTGGTCGTTGACGGGGGGTGGTGCTTCGCAGGTTATGGATGACCTTCACCGCGCGGCTGACGATGCCCTCAGCAGCCGTACGGAAAGTATCGGGTTCTGTGCTGTGACCAGAGAGGATGATGCCTATATTCTCGGTGACGCGAAGTGGCTCCAGGGCCGCGTAGAGTCAGGAAACGGGCGCCCCTTGGTGAGTGGAACCTTGGTGCGGGACTGGGCCTGTAATGCTGGAATTAATTCAATTTTCCCGTACCGGGAATCAGATCGATCTGCCTGGATCGATGAATCTACTGAACGAGTTCTGTGGCCGAATCGTACGCTTTTGAAACTGCGGCGAGCGTTGTCTGGTACGCAGGAAGAGCAGGGTCTTACCTGGTATGAGTATTCAAGCTTTTCGCGGGCGCGATATTGGTCACCATTGCTCATCTCCTTTGCCTTCGTAGCCACGCACAATCATTTCGTCCTGGATCGAGGTGGGCGGGTCCAGATTCGTTCTGCACCGGTGATTAAGTTGCCTGAAGGGGCGACTGAAGAGCAGTACCTGGAATTGCTCGGATTGTTGAATTCGTCGACGGCGTGCTTCTGGCTTAAGCAAGTGAGTCAAGCAAAGACCGGCACGGCAAATTCGAGTGGTGGTGGCAATCGGTGGAGCCCTGAGCCCTGGTACGAGTTCTATGAGTTCACGGGGACCAAGCTTCAGAGCTTCCCTCTCCCGAATGTCCTCCCGCTCAATGTTGGAGCTAAGATTGAGGTGCTGGCTCAGCGCCTTAGTCGCTGTGAGCCAGCGGCTAGCTGCGCAAGTGGCGCGGTTCCCACGCGTTCCGTTCTTGATGCCGCCCGGGTGGAATATACTGGAATTTCCCAGCAGATGATTTTCTTTCAGGAGGAGCTGGACTGGCAAGTCTATAGAGCGTACGGCCTCCTTTCTTCGGTCGAGGCTTCTTCTTGCGTATTGCCGGAAGAGGCCGGAGTGACCGCAATCGCCCCGGGGCAACGGGCCTTTGAGATGCTGCTAGCGCGTGAACAGGCGGCGGGCGAAACCGAGACCGCTTGGTTTGGTCATCATGGTCATGCCGCCACCACCGAGATCCCTGAGTATTGGCCAGCCCCATACCAAGCCGTCGTCAAGGCGCGAATCGACGTCATCAATACACGTAAGGACATCGCCCTCCTTGAGCGTCCTGAGTACAAGCGTCGCTGGGCTTCCGACCCGTGGGAACAGCAAGAGAAGCGAGCTCTTCGGGGCTGGCTACTCGACAAGTGTGAGAGCGAGAGCCTTTGGTTCGGTTTGCGGGACGGTATGCGTCAGCCTCGCGCCCTCACCGTGTCCCAACTTGCCGACGCCCTTAGGCACGACGCCGATGTGCAAGTGGTTGCCGAGTTGTACGCGGCTGATCACCTCGGCAAGCGAGATGCGACCCTTACGACCGTCTTGGCGGACATTGTCGACGTTGAGCACGTCCCCTACCTTGCAGCCATGCGATACAAGGACTCCGGCCTCCGCAAACGTGAACAGTGGGAGCACGTGTGGGATCTTCAGCGCGAAGAGGACAAGATGGGGAAGGGTCTCGATATCCCAGTTCCACCCAAGTACTCCTCCGTCGATCTCCTCAAACAGTCGTATTGGTCTCACCGTGGCAAGCTTGATGTGCCTAAGGAGCGGTTCATCTCGTACCCGGAGGCGTCGCCGGACTCTGACTCCACCCTCCTACTCGGCTGGGCCGGATGGGATCACAAGGATCAGGTTCAGGCGCTGGTCAACGTCATCAACGACCGGATCGAGCAAGCTGCTTGGGAGGCTTCGCGTATCACGCCGCTACTCGCCGGCATCCAGGAACTCATGCCCTGGGTCCACCAGTGGCACGGTGAGTACGACGAAGAGTGGGATGGCACCCCGGCCGAGGAGTACCAGGCCTACCTCGACGAGCAGCGCACCAAGCACGGGCTCTCCGCCGAAGACCTGAAAGCCTGGCGCCCGGAGAAGAAGACGCGCGGTCGCGCCAAGAAGGCCGACTGAGGTCTCCAGCGCAACGGTGCCCCGCTCAGTGGTTCGCCTCCCGTGAGCTGGGCGCCGTCGGGCGTGTGGGGTCAGTCCTGTGCGGCGAACTCTATGAAGGCCGCCCATCGGCCAGAGGCGAAGGACAGAACCGGCCCCGCCCCGGCCTTGGAGTCACGGACGTGCACGATGCCGGGGCGGTCCGCGACCTCCACACACTCGCCGCCCTCACCACTGCTGTAACTGCTCTTGAACCAGACAGGCTCGGGCACTGTGCTCACAGGCTCTTCGACGTTCATTTCTCTCCCAGCAACTGCTCGATGAGGGATAGCGATTCGTGCGGGGTGAGTGCCTGAGCCCGGAGGATCCCGTACTGCTCCTCGACCTCCCGGACTGACGTCCGCTCCGTGTAGAGACGGCTGGTCTTGTGTGCCTCTATGTATGCGATCCTCCGCCCTTCCAGTGTCTCGATCAAGGTGAAGGGACCGGCCAGCCCGCCGTGTTCTTCACGCTCAGTTGGCATCACCTGGATCTCGACGTTGCGCCGATGGCCGTGCATTAGGAGCTGCTCCAGCTGGCCCCGCATCGCACCCCGTCCGCCCAAGGGGCGGTGTAACACAGTTTCTTCGATGACAAAGCTGATGGTAGGTAGGGGCATGCGGGAAAAGACCCCCTGCCGTGCCAGTCGGGCGACTACTCGCTGCTCAACCGTCTCCTCGTCCAGCAGTGGTCGACGCATGGCGAATACCGCCCGCGCATACTCATCCGTCTGCAACAACCCAGGAACCACGTGGTTGGCGTAGACGTGCAGCTCAACCGCCTCCGCCTCCAACCGAGCCGCATCTCTGAAGAACGCCGGATACTGAGCCCGAGCCACCTCCTCCTTCCCCGCCTTCAACACCCCACCCGCATCGAGCACTTCATCGGCCTTGTCGATGAACTTCGGCGGAGCGATCCGCCGCCCCTGCTCGAACGAGGCGATCGTCGACGCCGAGTACCCCGTCAGCGCCCCGAACTCCGCCCGCTCCAGACCCGCCCGCGCCCGGAACAGCTTCAACTGCCGCCCGAACACATACAGAACCCCTGACCCAACCTCGTACTCCGACGCCCCGGCGCCCGCCCCCGACTCCGCCGGCTCCCGCTCCTCCACGCCCGCCACCTCCCGTACCGCACCCATACCCACACCACCCGGCACTCCCGCGCCCGCCAAACGCGACGCACCCGAAGCCGGTCACGCCCCAAGTCGCGTACAAGCAGGCCACCGCCGCGTACAACCCACAGCGTTCGGCGCGTCACTCCTGGTCAACGCTACGCAGATGCCGAGACCGTCAGTGCCATGAAGCAAGTAACTCCACCCAACGGGCATATGCCGCAACGGTCCGCGCTCGCACGCGAGTTCGCCATGCGTTTCACGTCCACCCCGCGCGGCGCACGACTCGCCCGCCGCCTCGTCTCACATCGCCTCGACGACTGGGGCTATCCGTACGACTCCGACACGAACGCGACCCTCACCCTCATCGCCGCCGAACTCGCCGCCAACGCCATCCACCACGGCCGCGTTCCCGGCCGCGACTTCCACCTCCGGCTCGCGGCCACGCCGTACGCACTCCGCATCGAGGTGAGCGATACACGAGGCGAGCGCTGTCCGGCCTCGGACTCTCCGGCCCCGCCGCCCGCCGATGCCGAGGCCGGCCGAGGTCTCCTCCTGGTGGCCCACCTCGCCGATCGCTGGGGCGTGATGTCCCGCGACGCCGCCCCGGGCAAGTGTGTATGGGCGGTACTCGGCACATGCTCAGCAGACGCGCCACCGGTGCCACCGGCCGAAGAGCCCGCTGTGCAGGCATGAGCGGATGCACTGGTCACCGCGTACATCCTGGTGTCTGCCGTCGCGGACACCGATGCTCTGGCCAAGGCGTTGCGATTTTCGCAATGCGCGGTTACGGTGGGTGTATGCCTGATTCCGTGATCGATCGTGTACGCAGAGTTATAGAAGCGGCCTCGATGAATCAGGCCGCGTTCGCCGAGAAGGTGGGGCTCACTCCGGACAAGCTGTCCAAGTCGCTGGCGGGGGTACGCCGCTTCACGTCGCTCGATCTGGCGCTGATCGCCGAGGCGGGCGGCAGGACGGTGGACTGGCTGCTCACGGGGCGCGATCCGCTGCGCCCGTCGTTCGCGGCTCGGACCACTGCCGGAGCGGCTCCCCGGCGGGGCCGCGTCAGCGATGCCGCGGACCGGTTCACGGCGGCGTACGAGGTGCTGGAGCTGTTGGGGAGGTCGCCGAAGCTGCCGCCCATGCCCTCCGTGTGCTCCGATCTGAAGCGCTACGTCGACCAGGGGAAGCGGCTCGCGCAGGACGCCGTCGGCGTCCTCACGGCGGCCGACGGCCCCCGGACCGTGGCCGGTCTGGAGACCGATGTACTGATCACGGCCTGTACGCAGACGTTCGGCGTGGACGTCGCGGTCACGCGCCTTCCCGATGCTGTCGAAGGGCTCACCTGGCAGACGGACTCCTTCCGGCTCGTTCTCATCGGGCCCACGGAGACCTGGACCCGGCAGAGGTTCACCCTGGCGCACGAACTCGGTCACATCCTGGCCCGGGACGCCCAGGAACTCGTCGTCGAGTCGCATGTCGCGCCGGGGCGACAGAAGGATCTGACCGAGGTGCGGGCCAACGTCTTCGCCTCCAACCTGCTGATGCCCGTGCCCGAAGTCCGTGACCAGTTCCGGCAGGTGGCCGACCAGGGCGGCAGGCTCACCGACGAGGCGTTCTCCAGGCTGGTCGTCGCATTCAAGGTCTCGCCCAGCGCGCTGAGCGCACGGTTGAGTCAACTCCGTCTGATCGACGCCAAGTCGGCGCTCCACTACCGCGGTCTCACCACCGAGATCTGTCACCTGCTGGCCGGCGCGACGGACGCCTTCCAGCGGCAGCTCGCCTGGGCCGCGGCCGAGCGATTCCCCGTACGCCTCGTCGCCGCCCTCTACAAGTGCTATGCCGAGGGGGAAACCACGCTGCGGCCCCTCGCCGCCCTGTTGGGCATGGACGTGGACCAACTGCACGGCCTTCTCGACCCGGCCGAGCCCACCGCTCCGGAGCTTGCCGGCAGTGATGTGGAAGAAGGGGACCTGATCTTCCAGCCATGAGAATCTGCTGGTTCCCGGACAACACGGTCCTGTGCAACTTCGCGGCCGTCGACCGCCTGCCACTGCTGGAAAAAGTGCTCGACGGGCGCGGTCGCTGGACCGAGGCCGTGGCTCACGAAGCCGAGCAGTCCGCCCGATTCCTTCCTCGATTACGGGACATCGCGTCCGCCGGCATGCTCGGCGAGCCGATCGCCATCACGGATATCGAAGAGATCACCGCGGTCGACCGGCTGCGTCGGGCGGTCTTCGGCGGTGTCGCGTCGGAGCCGACCAGACATCTCGGTGAGGCCGAGACCTGTGTACTGATCACAATGCGCCCGGAGTTCCACGATTCGGTGTGGATCACCGACGACCGGTCGGCCGGCTCGTACGCCCGGCGGCGGGGCATCACCACGAAGGAGACCTTCGACCTCATGAACGAGGCTGTCGTCGAGGGGTTGGTCGGTGCCGCTGACGGTCACGATCTCCTCGGTCGCATGGTGGCGGCGGGGCGTCACCTGCACCGTGTCTCAAAGCGTCCCGAAGATCTCTTGCGCTAGACCAGAAATGATCATTACCTGTTCTCCGGTGGCCGAAGTTGTGCACGGAGATAAAGAACTGATGGGTCGCCACTCCCGCCGCTAACATCACGATCGTCACACAGGGCCTCAATTTGACCCTCCGAACCGCGCTTTCAGGACGACCGTGAAAATCAAGCGAGTACGTATCGAGAACTTCTGCTGTCTCCACAAAGTGGACGTCTCGTTCGAGGAGATAACCTCCTTCATCGGTCCGACCGGTGTCGGCAAGTCCACCGTGCTGCGTGCACTCGACTGGTTCTTCAATGGCGAGAAGTCCCTCTCCCTCAGTGACGACGACGTCCACTCGGCCACCGAGGGCGGGCGCATCTCCGTGGAGGTGGAGTTCGACGGACTCACCGGCCACGACCGCGGGACCCTGGGGCGGTACGCGCCGGAGGGCGCCGAGAGCGTCAGTATCTGGCGGACCTGGCAGAACGGTGAGGACAAGATCACCGGCAAGGCGCTCGCGTACGCGCCTTTCGAGGACGTGCGACGGCACAAGAAGGCGACTCCGCTGCGGGCGGCGTACAAGGAGCTGATGGAGAGCGACCCGAGTCTGCGACTGCCGAGTGTCGGGAGCGCCTCCGCGGCCGAGGACGCGATGCGGGCCTGGGAGCTGGCGAACCGCGACCGGCTCACCGCGTCCGAGGTCGAGGACACGCACTTCTTCGGTTTCGCGGGGCAGAGCGTGCTCGCCCAGCTGATCGATTTCGTGTTCGTCTCCGCGGATCTGCGGGCGTACGAGGAGGCGGACGATCAGAAGGCGACGGCGCTCGGCCGCATCCTGGACCACGCGGTCGACCGGAGCGAGGCGAACGAGCAGCTCGGCCGGATCGAGGAGGACGCACACCAGGCGCGCCAGGAGGTCCACGCCAAGGTGTACGGGCCCAAGCTCGACGACATCTCCGCCGCCCTCTCTTCCGAGGTCGCCAAGTTCACGACCGGACGCCAGGTGGTGGTCACCCCCACCGTGCAGGCGCCGAGGCCCGCCCGGACCGCCTTCCAGGTGAGCATCCGGGACGGCGCTGCCGAGACCTCGGTGTACCGGCAGGGGCACGGCTTCCAACGCGCGCTCATCATCGCCGCCCTGAAGTACCTGGCCGACCGCAGGCGACCCGAGGACGGCACGCGGACCCTGTGCCTGGCGGTCGAGGAGCCCGAGCTGTTCCAGCATCCGCCGCAGGCGAGGACGTTCGCACAGGTGCTGCGCGAGCTGGTGGCCACCTCCTCCGAGGGGCGCACCCAGGTCATGTACGCCACCCACAATCCCGTCTTCATCGACCCGAGCGGCTACCACCAGATCCGCCGGCTGTGCCGGGCCGCCGATGAGGCGCATCCCGTCACCGAGGTCTGGCAGGCGACCGAGGGCGACCTGTGCCGGGCCCTCGACGGGATGGTCGACGCGGACACCATCAAGCGGCGCACGGTCGGTCGGCTGACCGGCTCGTTCGCCGAGGGCTTCTTCGCCCACGCCGTGGTGCTCGGCGAGGGTGCGACGGACGGGGCGGTGCTCGCGGGGTGCGCGGAGCGGGCGGGCGTCAACCTCGGTGCCGAAGGGATCAGCGTCATCGACGTGTCGGGCAAGGACAACCTGATGATCTGCCACGCGATCTTCAGTGCCCTGGGCGTCCCGTGCCATGTGGTCTTCGACGGGGATGCCGGCAAGGAGGCGCACAGACTGCGGTCCGTGCAGGGGCTCGACGAGGGGCAGCGGCGCAAGAAGGAGCTGGACATCGAGCGCGAGGGACGGCAGACGCGCGAGAAGAACGCGAACCTTCTCGGGTACCTGGGTGCTCCGCGCACCGCGCAGCCCGCGGACGAGTCCGCAGCCGGCTACACCGTCTTCAAGGACGACCTGGAGACCTGCCTCGCGGAGCAGTGGCCGGCCTGGGGCGTGCGCAGGCAGGAGCTGATCGACGTGGGCGAGGGCGTGGAGGGCAAGAACGCCGTGACGTACCAAGAGGCCACCCGTACGGCCATGGCGGACCCTCCGTTCATCCTCCAGGCCCTGCTGGAGAACGTGCGGGCGCTGACCGGGAGACGGTGAGGAGAATCCGGTGGAAGGGCAGGTCATCGTCCTTCCGCCGGACCGGCCTCCGTGGCGACGTCCAGGGGATCAGTCGCAACCGCCCTGTCGGGCCTCGGTCACGATGACGTCCTCGAGTCGCACCGAGAGGGACTCCGTACGCCGCGGATCCCACAGCCACAGCCGATCCCCGGAAGGGGTGAACGTGAGCAGAGGCCGCTTGCTGTCGAGCGGACCGTTGAAGACGGATATCCGCTGGGTCACAGGCTTCACGCACACGAGCCTGCCTTCCAGACCGTAGTACGGAGCCGGTGTCTTGCCCGCTCGTACGGCTGACCACGCTTCTCCCGAGGCCACTTGTGCCGCCGTCATTCCGGCCAGTACGAACATTCCCAGGATTACGACGCACATGGCAGAGACCGTAGCTGCCGAAATACCGCGGGAATGAATCCACTGATGATGATGGCGCAGCCAACCCGCAACCGCGATCCAGAACAGTGTCACCACGACGGCCGCACCGAGGGGCAGGAGCGAGGCCATGTATCGCCAGTAGAGGGAGACCGATACCCCGTCCGCGGGAATATCGAATCCGGTCTGGAGATAAAAAGTGTGCAGCAGTCCGCCGAACCACGGGAGGATCAGCGCGAGCGCGGGAACCATCGCGGGTACAGCCCAGTTGGCGTTGCGGCTCAGCCATGAATGAACCAGTGCGTAGCCCAAGCCCCGCAGGACGAGGACGAGCACCGCGAGGCCGGCCACGGCGTAGATCGTGACGCGTGCCACCTCTGGGGCCGGGCCGGGGACGGCGAAAGTGAGTACGGCGCCGAAGGTCGTCATCGAGCCAACGGCCAAGGCGCCCCAGGTCAGTTGCATCCAGAGCGGGCGACGGTACCGGTTGCCGAGAATCATGCGCCCGGTCGGCCGGATGAGCAGCGTCGCCGCGGCGATCGGGAGCGCGCGGTAGAAGCCGCCGAAGGAAACCACGGCCGAGCCGGCGGCCAATGCAAGGACCAGACTCGATAGGAGGGGCAGAGCGATGCGCCACGTGGAGGTGGCCGTGCCGGCCGGCCGCGCGGCATCGTCATCTGGGCTCCCCGAGCCGAAGAACGGCTCGATCTCGTGCTCCCGGCGATCGAACGGACGTCCCGTGAACGCACCCGATTCGAGCAGTGCGGCGACGGCATCGGGATCTTGTCGGCCGGGTCGGTTCACGATCCGCAGAGTGGCCAGAGCCTGGTAAAAGGCCTGGAGCCTGAAAGGCCGTGACGCAGTGCCGTCACGCCGTTCCCGCACTCGGTAGCGCGACCGTTGATCACGGTCCAGTTCGTGCTCGACGAGTACCGCGTCCACTACCCACATGCCCGCCTGATGCCGCCGCGCAATCCGTTCGATCTCGGCGACGGCTGCCTGTACCGCGCCAGGCCGTGCTCCGTACAGTCGAGCTTCCACCAGCAGGCCGCGCCTCCCGGATCCGATCGTTGTCGGATCCGATCCCTCCCACGGCCGCACAGCCCAACCACGCGCATCAAGCAGTTGAGTGGCGAGAGCGACCTCCTGCGGGGTGTCGACCACCGCCACAAGAACCTCTATCCGACGGTTGAACGGGGCGATCGGTGGCGATTGCATCTCTTCGGGACCTCGGTTCAGCACGCGGTGGCAAAGCGCCAACGATACGAATGAGCAAGAAGGGTTGGCTGAGACTCGACTCTCGTCCGAGAGGCGTGAGCTGAAAAAATGCCCCGCATCCCGATGAGTGACGGGGATCGGCCAGGGGGAGCAGAACACGTATGCCGGATGCCGTGCCGAACAATGGTCAGCCAGTGCCTGAGCGCACGGGACGCGGAATCTTCGACTGCGACGGAGCGCATCGCAGCCCCCTCGTCGCTGACTACGAACAGGTCTTCCAGTCGGGCATGGTCGTTCTCGACACCAACGTGCTGCTCAACCTCTACCGGTCCAACGAGCGCACCCGCCGCGACACCCTCGCCGTCCTCAGCAAGCTGCGCGACCGGCTGTGGGTGCCCCATCAAGTGCTGACCGAGTTCTGGCGCAACCGTGAGTCGAAGTCCGTACGCCACCATCACAGCACCAAGGCGAAGGAGACCTCCACCGCCCTCGACCGGGCGCGGCGGTCCGCGCAGGACGCTGTCGAGCGGTGGGTGAAGGACGTACGCCTCAAGGAGGGCGAAGAGGTCACCGAGCGGATCGACGAGGGGCTGAAGGCGCTCGCCGAGGCGCTGGACGGGCTGCGGGACACCATTGACGGGCAGTCGCAGCGGGATGCTCTCGCGGGGACCGCCGAGACGCACACCGATCCGGTGCTGACCGAGCTGGAGCCGCTTCTCCAGGGGCGGATCGGTGATCCGCTGTCCCCGGCGGATCAGGACAAGGCCGTCCAAGAGGCACAGGAGCGTGCGGCCGAGGAAACGCCGCCCGGGTACGAGGACTTCAAGAACAAGCCGCCCGAGCAGGCCGCCGGCGACTATCTGCTCTGGGTGGAGCTGCTGAGGGAGGCCAAGAACCGCGCGTGTGATGTGCTCCTCGTCACCGGGGACGTCAAGAAGGACTGGTGGCACACCCGCGACGGGGACATTCCGGCACGGCCCAGAGCCGAGCTGATCGTCGAACTCAGGGAGCATGCGGGCACGCGCCTCTACATGCTCACCCCTGCCGAACTTCTCACCCGGGCCGAGGAGTTGCTCGAAGGCCTCCAGGTGGACGAGGACTCCGTCAACGATCTGGAACAGCTGCGCGGCGCGGATCGCGCGGAGGAAGCTCCCGAGGTCGGCTGGACGAAGGAGTCGCTCGGGCTCTTCGTCCGCGAGCTGAGATCGCGGTACCCGGCGCAGGCCAAGGTGATCATCAATGCTGCGGCGAACGGGGGGTTCGTGGACCGCGCGACGGTCTACGAGCTCGCCGGGTATCCGGGGGACCGACAGCTGAAGGGCTTCACCCGGCCGGTCAGCACTGTTGCCAGGGAGCTGGAGGACCAAGATGTGCTGACGGGCGAGGAGCCTTTCCTGCTGCACACCATCTACGGCTCTCTCAGCGAACCGTCATGGGCGACGGGCTTCCGTATCCCGGACGAGGCCGTCCCGCTGCTGCGCGAGAGCTTCGAGGGCGGGCCCCTGTGGCCGGAGTCCCAGAAGGACGGGCCGGAGAGCGACGGTGAGATCCCGAAGGGCCAGGATCACGACGGCTGACCGTAGCCAGCGGTACCCGCGCTGCCGGCCTCCTTCCTGAGCTGTGGGTATCGCGGCGCTCAGTGGCTGGATCGCGTTCTTGTGTCACCTGCACCTACCTGTCACACAGAAATCGGCGGGGAATGTGACGGGGAGGCGACGTGAACGCAACGGGAGACAGCGACGGGCACGGTGTCGGCGGGACCCCCTCGGACTGGGCCGGGGAGCGCTTCGGCAGGGACGCGGCACGGTTGACGATCGCCGTGCCCGAACGGCTGGCCCGCGCGCATCTGCGGGCCAGGGCGGGATACAAGGCCTCTGGACTGGCAAGGCCCGGAGCGGCGTACGGCCACACGCTGGCGGAGGCCGTACGCGAGGAACTCGCGCTGGAGGCGGAAGCGCTGGGTGGCTTCGTCCGGTCCCTGCGGGGCAGAGCCTATGCCGTGATCAATGACCAGGTGCTGTTCCCCTACAAGTACGGCAGTCACCCGGCTCCTGTGGAGAGCGCGCACATGAAGGACCCGTCCAAGGTCCGGCGCAGGCTGTTCGCCGTCTACGGGCCCGAGGAGCCGGAAGGGCTGTTCTCCGCGGACGAGTACTCCACCGAGGAGTACGAGGACCTCCACGAGGCATTCGAGGAACTGGGCCGGGCCGACAATCTCGTTTCCGTCCTCTTCACCTGTGACCCGGAGAACGGCGTGCACGCGATCCACTGGGGAGAGGCCCGCCTCGAACTCGACGGGACGTTCGCATGGGCCCATCGGGAGGAGCTGCGCGTTGTGGAGGTGTGACCTCCGGCCGACGGGGACGATGTTCGAATGCGCAGGTCGGCACCGGCCGCGAGCTGGCAAGATTGGAGGGACGTGCGTGCTGCGCGGGATATGTGAACCGCATACCTGAGGGAACGAGAGCTGCTGATGCCCACGACCGATCTCTTCCTGCGCGATGTCATCGACATCAAGGAAGATGTCCACGCCGGCGACTTCAAGGTGGAGCTGACAGGCGGCTTCACCGAAACGGAAGCCCGCGTCGCGGAGTACGTGGTCACCGACCAGCTCAAGCAGGCGTTCGGCAAGGCGCTCGGACTCGTACGAGCCGCTGTCCGCAGCGGGAACTCGCATGCCGCGTATCTGCACGGATCGTTCGGCTCCGGCAAGAGCCACTTCCTGACCGTTCTGCATGCCGTCCTCAACAACGAGCCGGCAGCGCGCGCGAAGCCGCGGCTCCAGGAAGTCATCGCCGAGCACGACGACTGGCTGCGGGGCAAGCGGTTCCTCATGGTGCCGTACCACCTCGTCGGTTCCACCGACCTGGACTCCGCCCTGCTCGGCGGGTACGTCGCCGCGGTGCGGCGACTGCACCCCGGTTCCCCCACTCCGCCCGTCTACCGGGCCGACGCCATGCTCGTGGACGCCGCGAACCTGAGGGCGAACATCGGGGACGAGGCGTTCGTGAAACTCCTGCCGAGTGCCGGGGCGGGCACCGGGATCACGGGCGAAGACCTTGACGATCTTGACGTGATCGACGGGTCCGGAGGCGGCTGGACGCCAGGGGACCTGGACCGAGCCTTCGCCGCGCCCGCCGGAGACGCGCTGCGCGACGGGCTCGTCTCCGCTCTCCTGACGGGCCCCATGTCCTCCTACGCGGAAGGCGCCCGCGGTGACGCACAGGCGTTCCTGCCCCTGGAGAACGGGCTCGCCGTCATCAGCAGGCACGCGAAGTCGCTCGGCTACGACGGCATCGTGCTCTTCCTCGACGAACTGATCCTGTGGCTGCAGGCCCACATGTCGAACCGGGAGAAGGTCAATTCGGAGGTCAGCAAGCTCGTCAAGCTGATCGAGTCCGGGGACAGCGCACGGCCACTGCCGATCGTGTCCTTCATCTCCCGCCAGCGTGATCTCTCGCAGCTCGTCGGTGCGGACGTGGTGGGCGCCGACGTGAAGAACCTGGAGCAGCAGGTCGAGTACCTCGCCGGGCGCTTCGACGTGGTCAGCCTGGAGGACCGCAACCTTCCGGAGATCATCAAGGAGCGCATCCTCAAGCCGAAGAACGCCGAGGCGCGGGCTGCCCTGGACGGGGCGTTCGCCTCGATCGAATCGACCAACGCGCAGGTCAAGGACGTACTGCTGGACGCCAATGGTGCCACGCACGCGGACTGGACCGATTTCCGTGACGTGTACCCGCTCTCGCCCGCCCTGCTGAACGTACTGGTGGCGCTGTCCGGCGCCCTGCAGCGCGAGCGGACGGGTCTCAAGCTGCTTCAGGAGATGCTGCGGCGTCGCCGCGCGGACTTCCAGCTCGGGCAGCTGATCCCGCTCGGCGACCTGTGGGACGTCCTGTCGGACGGCACGGGTGAGGCATTCACCGACCGGCTGCGGAGCGAGGCCGAGGCGGCGCACGCCTTCCACGCCAAGGTGCGGACACACCTGCTCGAGAAGTACGGGTCCGAGGAGAACGAGAAGTTCATCGCCGACGAGCGCTTCGTCAAGACCCTCCTTCTCGCCGCCCTCGCGCCCGATGTGCCCGCGCTCAAGCGGCTCACCGGTACGCGCCTCGCGGCCCTCAATCACGGGTCGATCCGCTCCAGGACAGTCGCCCCGGGCTCCATGGTCGTGAACCGACTGCGCGAACTGCAGGCCGAGTTCGGCGAGATCCGGGCCGATGGCGACCAGGACCCCGTCTTCACACTGCACCTGTCCGACCTCGACATCGAGCCGCTGCTCGACATGGTCGCCGACGAGGACCGTACCGGCACCCGTCGGATCTGGGTCCGGGACCAACTGTGGAAGGCGCTGGGGCTCAAGGACACGGGCGCCTTCGTGTGCGAGCACGAGATCGTCTGGCAGGGGACGCGCCGCACCACCGAATTCGTCTTCGAGAACGTTCGGGACACGGTGCAGTTGTCCGCCGAGCAGTTCCGGCCGGGCGTGGACGGGAGAGTCCGCTTCATCGTGGACTATCCCTTCGATGACGGTCAGCACTGGCCCAGCGACGACGCCCGACGCGTCGACGAGTTGCGGGCGGACGGACTCATGGCTCCGACCCTGGTGTGGCTGCCCTCGTTCTTCTCCGAGCAGAAGCACGCTCAGCTCGGCCGACTCATCAAGATCAACTATCTGCTGGAGCGCGATCGCCTCGACGACTACGCGGGGCATCTCGCCTCCGATGACCGGGCGCGCGTCCGGCACCAGTTGGCAGCCCAACGGGACACGCTGACCTCACAGTTGACCGCCACGCTCGCCCAGCTGTACGGCATCGCCAAGGCGGAGGAGAGCAGCGTCTCCGTCGACGTCGACGGCGGAGTGCACGTCCTGTCGTTGCTGCCCGAGTACGGCAGGCCGCAACTACAGGGAGCCAAGTCGTTCCACGACAACATGCTGCATCTCGCCGATGGCGTCTTCACAGCTCTGTATCCCCGGCACCCGGACTTCGACAAGGCAGGGGACCGCAAGCCGGTGACCCTGCCGGAGCTGAAGACCGCGCTCACCTGGATCACCAGGGCCATGGACGACGGCGGCCGACGCGTCGAGGTCGACAGCCACCACCTCAAGGCCGTCAAGAAGATCGTCGAGCCGCTGGAACTCGGCCAGGTCCACGACGGTCCGCTCGTGCTGCGCAACGACTGGCGGGCCAGGATCAACCAGTCCGCCCACCAGCACCGGCCCGGTGAGCAGGACCTGTCGGTCGAGGAGATCCGCGAGTGGATCTCCAAGGACCTCGGCTGGACCGGACTCGACAAGAGCATCAGCAACCTGATCATTGCCACCTACGCACTGCTCGACGACCGCGCCTGGACCTACCACGGCAGCCCCGTGCCCCAGCCGCCCGAGCTGGAGCGCATCGGTGCCGGCTACGGGCTGCGCGCCCAGGAACTGCCCAGCGACGAGGAGTATGCGACCGCCCGAGAACGGTCGGCGAAGGTCTTCGGCCTCGCGGTGCAGCCCACGCTCTTCGCGAGGAACGTCAACAAGCTCTATACGGGTGTACGGGACAAGATCGATTCCCTGGAACAGCCGGTCAACGCCTTGCGCAGTTCGCTCGGCAGGCATGCCACCGCCCTGGGAATCGACCAGACCTCGAGTTCCCGCATGGGCTCCGCGAAGGACGCTGCGGACCTGTTGGCCCGGCTCGGACGTCATCGGGACGCGACCGGGCTCGTGCGGGAATTCGCCGCGGTGTCGTACGCGACGAGCGATGAGGTACTCGCCACCGCGATCAGCTCTGCTCCGGAGGTGCTGAAGGCCCTCGACGGCGCCGACTGGGAGATGCTCGAGACGGTTCAGGAGTTCGCCGGGCGACAGGACGGCATTGGGGAACGGGCGGACCGGCTCCTCGAGGAAATCAAGCGGACCGCCAAGGACAGCGAGTTCGAGCGCTCCCTCGTGCCCGTCCTGGACGGCATCCGGAACAAGGCCGTCGGCCTGGCCAGGGATGCGGCGCGGCTCGCGCAGGTGGCGGAACCGGTGACCCCGCCGGTGGCACCGAAACCCACCACGGCGAACGACGTCTCGCTGACGGAGCACGGGGATCCCGCTGTCCCGTCGCAGCAGTCCTCACCCGGTGGCGGAGGCGGTTCTCCCGCAGCGCAGGTCCGCTCCGTACAACTGGATCCGACGCATCTCGAGAACAAACTCAATAGCTTGTGGGACGACATCCTCGCCTACTCCGCGAACCATCCGGGCACGACCGTGGAGGTCACCTGGCGTGCCGTGCCCGCGGACGACGACGCCAACGCCGTCGACGAGCAGGCCGAGCACTGATGGCGCTACGGCCGCTCGCCAACCGGCGCATCATCGAAGCCCTCCTCGACACCGAGTTGCGCCGGGCCAGGGACCGCCGACTGCTCCTCGTCAACGCACGCTACGACGAAGGCTCCCCGAGGGACTTCACGACGCGGGTCGACGGTGTACTGCGGCGTGTGCACGTCAGCGAGGAGGACTCGGTGCTGGGCATTGTCGACGCCTGGCAGCGACACCTCGCGGAGAAGGACGACGACCGGGTACTCGTGATCACAAGCGGTGTATCGGTGGCACAGCTCGGATGGGACGTACGAGCCCACGCGGTCGGACGCCGGAGCCTGGGCGTCGACCGGGCGGAAATCGTCAAGCAGCTCTTCGGCGCCACCGACCTCGACCCGCGGATGTTCCGGGAAGCGTGGCTGCTCGACGCACTGCTGGAGGCCGAACCGGTGGAAGGCTGGCCACGCAGCGGAGCCGTACTCACTCGTGATGCCTCGGTGCGGGCGCTCGTAGGGGAACGTCTCGGGATTCCGTCCGCTGTCGGGCAAGGACCTACGGACCTGGACGCCGACGCACTTCTCGCGTGGTCGCGTACGACGGCGGGTCCGGCACGGTTCGCCGAGTTGCCGGAGAGGGAGCGCAAGGGTCTCACCGGATGGCTCACCGAGGCGGTCGGAGCCGCCGCGCCCACCCTGCTGGCCCTCGTCGCCGACGGGCACGGCCAGGACGCGATGGCCCTCGGCGTGCTCGGATCCGTACTCAGCGCCCCCGGAGCCCCGGCGGGCGCCACCTTCGCCTTGGGCGGCCTCTTCGGATCCACTCTGCGCTCGCCGCAAGACCTGCCGTCCTTCACCGATGCCGTCACCGGCACTCTCGCCCGCTGGATCGCCGAAGCGGAAGGCAACAGCGCACAGGGCGCCGAAGCACGGCAGCGGGTCTACGCGGTGCTCGACCGGGCCGACGAGCTCGCTGCCGGTGCGGGCCTCATGCAGGCACTGCGCGCCGATCCACTCCTGCCCTCGGGCATGCGGACCCGGCTGCGTGATCTCGCAGCGGCATTGGACGTCTCGGCCCAGGCCGCGGAGACGGCACTCGGACCGGTCCTCGCGCACCAGCTCGCACGTCTGCACCCGGAGAGCTGCGACGCCGCGCGCATGGCGGTGCGCGTGGTGCGGTGGCTGAGCGAACCGCCTCAGGTGGTCGAGTCGGTCGCGCAAGCGGTCGGCGAGCAGGTGGCCCAATGGGGTTGGGTGGACCGGGCGTTGACCGTGCTCTCCGCGGGGGACCCCATAGGGGACCCGGTCGTGGGGCAGGCTTACCACCGACTGATCACGCTGGCGCGTGAGCGACGTGGCGAACTGGACGAGCAATTCGGTGCGCGGCTTGCCGCCTGGACTCGTACGGCGATGTCAGCGGCCCCTGGAGGCTCGTTGCTCATCGAGGACGTTCTGGCGAAGGTCGCCGTTCCCGTCGCCGCACAGGCGCCCCCACTCGTACTGGTCCTGGACGGGATGAGCGCGGCGGTCGCGGCGCAGTTGAGCGACGAGATCGACCGGCGCGTGTGGACGGAGATCGTGCCCAAACCGGAGGGGGATGTCGCGCCGCGGCGACAGGCCGCGGTGTCCATGCTTCCCTCAGTCACCACCGTCAGCCGGAGCGCGCTGCTCACCGGAGAGCCCACTTCGGGCGGACAAGCAGTCGAGAACGCCGGCTTCGCGGCCTTCTGGCGGCGGCACCGGCGCTCCGGCCTGCTTTTCCACAAGGGGCAGATCGGCGGGGCCGAGGGCCACCGGCTGACTCCTGAACTGCTCGCGTCACTCGCGGGTGAGGACGTGGTCGGCGTCGTGCTGAACACGATCGACGACGCGCTGGACCACGGGCAGGAAGGCGAGCGGACCAGTTGGCGGCTCAGGGACATCAGCCACCTGCTGGATCTGCTCAACGCAGCCCGCGGTCACGGCCGACCGGTCATCCTTGTATCCGACCACGGCCATGTGCTCGACCGTTCGCCGCAGGGCCAGGGGCCCGTGAACGTACCGGGAGCGAAGCGCGCCAGGTGGCGCATCGGCGAACCGGGCGAGGGAGAGGTCGAACTGAACGGGCCGCGCGTGCTGGAGGGGGGCGGCAGCATCGTGGCAGCGTGGCGCGATGACATCCGCTACACGCCACGCAAGGCCGGCTATCACGGTGGTGCCTCGCTTGCCGAGGTGACGGTGCCCGTCATCGTGATGGTGCCGTCGCAGGATCTGAAGCCGCCGAACTGGACGGTGCTGCCCAGCGAACGCGTCGTGCCGCCGTGGTGGAACACGCGCGCCGAGCCCCGGATTCCTGTCGAGGAGCTCGAGGTCGAGCCTGCGCGCAGGACGCGTCGACGTACGCCGGCTCAAGACGGCGAGGGGCTGTTCGCGGAGGCCGCGGTGGCCCACGACACGCCACCCCAGACACTCGGTGGGCGGGTTGTGGGGTCCGACCGCTATCGGGCGCAGAAGGCATTCGTCCGGCGTCCGCCCGACGCCAAAGCGGTCGCGGCCGTCATCGACGCCCTCGCCGCGGCCGGTGGCAAACTCACGCCGGATGCGGTCGCCGCTGCTGCCGCCGGGGCGACCGGCAGGTCTCAGCGGAACGCGGAAATCTTTGTCACCGTCGTCCAGCGATTGCTGAACGTCGAGGGTTACGGAGTGATCGACCTCGTGGAGGCAGGTCGGACCGTGGATCTGAACGTGCCCCTCTTGAAAGAGCAGTTCGGAACGGAGGAGCCGTGACCGGTCTGTCCGAAATCAGTGCGGCGAGGCGTCGCGAGGTGGTCGACGCCCTGCGGCGCGGGACTGTGCCGCAGGCGGGGCTCGACCTGTTCGCAGTCGGGCTCGACCGGTTCACCGGAGCACTGGACGACGACATCGCCACCGTTGCGGGCGGCGGCGCGGCGTTCCACGCCGTCCGAGGCGAGTACGGATCCGGCAAGACCTTCTTCGCGCGCTGGCTCGCCGAACGCGCCAAGCGCGCAGGGCTCGCGACAACGGAAGTACAGGTCTCCGAAACCGAAACGCCCTTGCACCGGTTGGAAACCGTCTACCGAAGGCTCACGGAGCGGCTGGCCACCGCCACTCACCAGCCCAGCGCCTTGCGCGCAGTCGTGGACTCGTGGTTCTACACGCTTGAGGAGGAGATCCTCGACACAGGCGACATCGCGGACGATGACGAGAAGGCATTGGCCGAGGCGGTCGACGCGCTGATGGAGCAGCGGCTGGCGGACGTGGCACGGAGCACGCCCGCGTTCGCAGCGGCCCTGCGTGGATACCGTCAGGCGCGGGCGTCCGGGGACGCGGCGACCGCTGAAGCGCTCATCGCCTGGCTCGGTGGACAGAAATCGGTCGCGGCTTCCGCACGTCGTGCAGCCGGTGTCCGCGGCGATCTGGATCACTTTGCCGCGCTCGGATTCCTGCAGGGCTTGCTCACCGTGCTGCGGGACTGCGGCCATCCCGGACTGCTCGTGGTTCTCGATGAGATCGAAACACTGCAGAGGGTACGGGGTGACGTGCGTGAGAAGGGGCTCAACGCGCTGCGTCAACTGCTCGATGAGATCGACGCAGGTCGCTTTCCCGGACTCTTCCTGGTCATCACGGGGACGCCCGCCTTCTACGACGGGCAGCAGGGCGCGCAGCGGCTGGCACCACTCGCTCAGCGTCTCGCGACCGACTTCACCACCGATCCGCGCTTCGACTCACCACGTGCTGTCCAGCTCAGGCTCGCCGGCTTCGACCTCGTCCGACTCGGTGAACTCGGCAGGAACGTACGTGACTTGTATGCGGGAGCCGCACGCCATCCGGCACGAATCGCAGCATTGGCGGACGATGCCTATATCGCCGAACTGGCCACCGCCGTGACCGGTGGGCTGGGCGGAAAGGTCGGCGTCGCGCCACGCCTCTTCCTGCGCAAACTTGTCGCGGACGTGCTCGACCGGGTCGACGAGTTCGATGACTTCGACCCACGTCGGCACTACGCGCTCACCCTTTCCAACGCGGAGTTGAACGAGGTGGAACGCAACGCGGCTGCGTCGAACGCGGACGACGTGGAGTTGGATCTTCCGTGAGCGGTATCGACGACCTCGATCCGGTCCTTGCCCATCACATCGTCAATTCTCTTGGCTGGCGTGGACTGCGCCCATTGCAGGAGGAGGCAATCGAGCCGGTCATGGCGGGTGAGGACGCCGTGCTGCTGGCTCCGACAGCAGGTGGCAAGACGGAGGCGGCGAGCTTCCCTTTGTTGTCCAAGATGACCGCCGAACAGTGGACAGGCACCTCTCTGCTGTACGTGTGTCCGCTGAAGGCGCTATTGAACAACCTGCTGCCACGGCTTGAGACCTACAGCGGATGGCTCGGGCGCACCGCAGCACTCTGGCACGGCGACGTGACCGCCGCGGGACGCAAGCGGATCCTGGCCGATCGCCCGGACATTCTGCTGACCACTCCGGAATCGCTGGAGGCGATGCTGGTCAGCGCCAATGTCGATCACCGCTCCTTCTTCGCAGGGCTGAGGGCCATCGTCGTCGACGAGGTCCATGCGTTCGCGGGAGATGACCGGGGCTGGCATCTGCTGGCCGTCCTTGAACGGCTGCAGACGGTTGTGGGACGGCCCGTGCAGCGTGTCGGGCTCTCGGCGACGGTCGGCAATCCGGCCGAACTCCTGACGTGGCTACAGGGGGCGGCAGCCGGGAAACGGCCGGCGAGGGTCGTTGCCCCGCACCTCGAGGAACCCAGGACGGAGGCGCACCCCGCCCCACACCCGCCCTCCGACATCCAGCTCGACTACGTGGGGTCGGTCGAGAACGCGGCGACTGTCATCGCGGCACTCCACCAGGGCGAGAAGCGGCTCGTCTTCTGCGAGTCACGCCGCCTGGTGGAAGAACTGGGCGAAAAACTGCGGCTGAAAGGCGTGACGACGTTCCTCTCGCACGCCTCGCTGTCCGTCGATGAGAGGCGGCGGGCGGAGGAAGCATTCGCGGAGGCGCGGGACTGCGTCATCGTCTCCACCAGCACGCTGGAACTCGGGATTGACGTGGGCGACTTGGACCGTGTCATCCAGCTCGACGCGCCTGCCACGGTGGCTTCTTTTCTGCAGCGCTTGGGCCGAACAGGACGTAGGCCGGGGGCGAGCCGCAACTGCCTCTTTCTAGCTCTGGGTTTGGACGGTCTGGTGTCTGCGGCGGCCCTGCTGCTGAAGTGGTCGCAGGGATGGGTGGAGCCGGTGGTGGCTCCGCCGGAGCCTCGGCACATCGTGGCGCAGCAGCTGATCGCCCTCTGCTTGCAGGAACACCGCGTTGGCGATCGGCTCTGGCAGGAATGGTGGAGCGGTTTCGGTCCCTTCGGTCCGGCGGCCGAGCCGATCGTTCGGCACCTGGTGAGTGCGGGATTCCTGGACCGCGACGGTGGGATGCTCTTCATTGGGCCAGAGGCTGAACATCGCTTCGGTCACAGGCACTTCATGGGACTCACTGCTGTCTTCACAGCGCCGCCTCAGTTCACCGTAATGCATGGACGTACGGAAATCGGCAGGACGGATCCGGATCTGCTCACAGAGAAGATCGACGGCCCTCGCAAGCTTCTCCTCGCGGGTAGGAGTTGGCTCGTCACATACATCGACTGGCAGCGCAAACGGTGTTTCGTGGAGCCGATCGACGGCGGTGGAAAGGCCAAGTGGAGCGGGTTCGGCTTTGAGCGCGTCACGTCCTTCGAACTGACTCGAGCAATGCGTGATGTGCTTCTGGGGCAAGACCTCGACGTCACCCTCACCAAGCGTGCTCATGCGGCTTTGGCCGAAGCCAGGGATCTCTTTCTGGAGGAGGTGCATCCGGGGGGGACGGTCATTACTCGGGGGTCTGGGGGATATTTGCGGTGGTGGACTTGGGCAGGCCATCGTGCCAATGCCACGCTCGCGGCGTCCCTTGGATCCGCAGCTTCGCCTGTTCAGCGTGTCAACGATTGGTGGATCCGCATGCGCGAAGACGTCAGTCCCCATGCATGGAAGCAGATTGCTGCGGATGCGCATCAGCATCTCTGTCTTCCTGAAGTCGATGACCGGGCGTTGAAAGGGCTCAAGTTCGCCGAGGCGCTACCACCACGCCTGGCCCAGGCAACTCTTGCTGCACGATTCGCCGACTTGGACGGCGCTCAGGTTGTCCTGAAGGAGCCCGTGAGGTTCGTCGTTGAGCCCTTTCCAACCTCAGGTTGAGGCGTGGTGAAGGACGACGACGGCCTTCACGATGTCGGTGATCCGGTTGGTGCTGCAGCGGAGCTTGCGCAGCAGGCGCCAGCCTTTCAGGACGGCCATGGCCTGTTCGCCGAGGCACCGGATTTCGGCGTGGGTGCTGTTGTGCCGTCGCTTCCAGCGCTTGAGCCGGCGACCCCGGAAAGGTACGCGGACATGGTGGCCGGCCCCTTGGTACGCCTTGTCCGCCCAGCACTTCGGCCCTGCCGTTGCGAGCGCGTCGATGCTGCCGTGTTCACGCGCGGCAGTCAGGTCGTGGGTGGAGCCGGGCAGGGCCGCGGAAGCCCACAGTAGTCGGCCGAACGGATCCGTGATGACCTGGACGTTCATGCCGTGGCGCTTGTGCGGGGCCACGGGTGCTGCCTCCGCAGGCTGAGGAGGTCGCCTCCGCAGGGTTGAGCGCGTTGCCTCGGCAGAGTCGAGGGCGTTGCTCCTGGTCGAGGGCGCCGTTCATGGGCCGGTTCCCGGACCCGGCGGGGAACCGGTCCGGTGCGAATAATGCTTCGAGTGATCCCGGTTGACGCTGCTACGGTCACCGACGTGGCGAAACTCAATCAGATCATCGCAGTGGAGAAGGGCATCAAGTCCAAGTCCCATCAGGACCTGACGGCTGCTCATCATGGCCTGCAGAAGCCGGCGTTGCTCGCCGGTATCTCGCGGACGTATCAGCCGAAGGACGAGGAGGGCGAGCAACTGCCGCCCGAGTCGACCCGGGTCCAGGTACAGGCCGAGGACGTGCTGCGGGACACCGCGGCGACCCTGACACGGCTGTTCGACGTGACCGCCACCAAGGACTGGGCCAACTGCGCGGCGAGGGCCGATGTGTTGGTGGACGGGCGCGTGCTCGTCGCCGAGGTGCCGGTGTCCTATCTGCTCTTTCTTGAGAAGCAGCTGACCGATCTCAACACCTTCGTACGAAAGTTGCCCGTCCTCGACGCCTCCGAGTCCTGGGTGCGGGATCCGTCCACCGACGACTGGAAGACCGAGCCGGTGCGGACGCTTCGTACGAAGAAGGTCCCCCGGAACCACGTCAAGGCCGAGGCCACCGAGAAGCACCCGGCCCAGGTCGAGGTGTACTACGAGGACATCCCCGTCGGCTACTGGACGACCGTCAAGTTCTCCGGCGCCCTGCCCGCGCGACGCGTGAACGAACTCCTCGACCGTGTAGAGAAGTTGCAGCAGGCGGTCAAGTTCGCCCGCGAGGAGGCCAACGGCGTGGACGTCGTCGACCAGCGTGTCGGGGACGCAGTTTTCGGCTACCTGTTCGCACAGGGGTAGCCTCTGAACTCCCCGGCCACCACGCACCACGGCCGGGGTGCGCGAGGAGCGCAAGCTGAACCTGAAGCTTGTCGTGAATGCACGGTTCCAGTGGAGGTTCGAGTCCTCCCCGCGGCACCCAACGGCACTCCGGTCAAAGGGAGTGTCCACGCGCCGCGGTAGCCCAACCCGGCAGAGGCAGACCGTGATCAATCTCAGACTATTGCTCCAGACTCAGTATTCGCCGCCGATCGCCGGATCGACCGGGCCCAGGCCCCAGTACGCCGAGATGCTGGTTCAAGTCCAGTCTGCGCAGCTCGATGCGCGGTGGTCCAAAGGCAGGACGCGGCGACATAACGACTGACCTGGGTCCTCAAGCGTGCCGGCGTGCGACATGGTGGCATCTCAGGGTCCGGGGGCCGGCTACGCCCTCGGACCCGCTCCTCCCCCCGAAGTGTCACGTCGCGGAAATCCCCGCGTTCGTTTTCCGCAGGCAACGCGCACTACTCTGGTAACGACACGAGCCCGGCCGACGTCGCCCGAAGGCACCCACCGCCCTCGCCCGACAGGAGCCCCGTGCGCCTCACCCGCCTCGCCGTACCACCCTGGCTCGCCCATGCTCTGCGCGCGCAGCGCGGACCGGTCCCCTGGAACGCGGTCCTGCGGGGCGCGCTCGCCGCCGGGCCGCTGTTGCTCGTGGCCGTACTGAGCGGTCGT
The DNA here is from genome assembly GCF_042888885.1 of Streptomyces sp. NPDC002742. Lineage (NCBI taxonomy): Bacteria > Bacillati > Actinomycetota > Actinomycetes > Kitasatosporales > Streptomycetaceae > Streptomyces > Streptomyces sp. NPDC002742. The sequence goes on along the minus strand of NZ_JBIAQF010000008.1, from coordinate 98,416 downwards.
ACCTCTCTGGGCGTGATCGCGGCCCTCGGCGCCATGCTGACGGGGATCAACGACCGGCCGGGCAGCAGGCGGGTCGCCGTCGAGCGGCTCGGGGTGCCGGCCCTCGCCGGGGCCGCCGGTCTGCTCATCGGGTCGTACGCCGGACAGCACACGGGCGCCGTGACGCTCACTCTCCTCCTGACCGGGCTCGGACTGCTCGCCGGAGCCGTCAGCGCGGTCGGACCCGTGGCCTCCGGAGCCGCGACCCAGTTCTTGGTCGCCTCGGCGATCGGGGCCGGGATGCCGTTGCCCGAACCGGGGTGGGTGCGTGCGCTCCTCTTCCTCGGCGGGGCCGGCTGGTTGCTCGCGCTGCGGCTCGCACTGCCGACGACCGCGGTGAACACCGGGGACTACCGCTTCGACGGGGAGCGGGAAGCCGTCGGCGGTGTCTACGATTCCATCGCCCAACTGCTGCTGGCCGCGGGCGGACCCGACGCGACCCGGCGGCGCGTCGCGCTGACCGCGGCCCTCGACCACGCGCAGGACGCGCTCGACGGGCCCCGGCTGCGGCGATACGCCAGTTCGGCGGCCGAGCGGCGACTGCACGCGCAGTACGCCGCCGCCCTGCCGCTCGCCGAGGCCGCGACCGCGCTCGCCTGGACGGGTGAGGCCGTGCCCGCACGGGCCGCGGAGGGTCCCCGGCGGCTCGCCCTCGCCGTCCGCACCGGCGCCCCCACCGGTCCGCTGCCGGCGCCCGCGGTCCCCGGCACCCGGTCCGGGCCGCCCGGGAGTACACCCGTCGCGCCCGCGCTGCGCGCCCTCCACGATGCCCTGCTGTACGCCGCCGAGGCCTTCGACCGGGGCTCCGGGAACGCCCTGCACACCCGGCGGCGTACGGCTGTCTCCCTTGTGAGTACCGTCCTCGGCTCCGCGGGGCGCGAGTACGGGATCCGGGTCGCCCTCTGCTTCGGCGCGAGCGTCGCCGTGGCCCAGGCGCTGCACCACGCGCGCTGGTACGGCAATCACCCGCACTGGTACTGGCTCCCGGCGACCGCCGTCTTCCTCGTCAAGCCGGATCTCGGTCCGCTCGCCTCACGCGTGCTGTGCAGGGCGGCGGGAACCGTCCTCGGCGCGGTCGCCTTCGCGGGGCTCGCCCTCGTGCTGCCGCGGCCGGAGGGATTCGTCGCGCTCGTCGCCGTCAGCGGCGCCCTCATCCCCGTCGCCACCCGGCACTTCGCCGCGCAGACCGCCGTCGTCACCGTCCTCGTCCTCTCCCTCGTGATGGTCGGCGGCGAGCCACAGGCCTCCTGGAACCGGATCGTGGAGACGCTGCTTGCCTGCGCGATCGTGCTTCTCGTCGGGCATCTGCCGACGCTCGGACAGCGCGGCGGGACCGTGCGCGCGAGGCTCACCCGCGCCACCGAGGCGGCCGACGTCTATCTCGCGCATGTGCTGAGCGACGGTACGGCCCGCGACCGTACGGGCCGCTGGGTCCTGCGCCGGGAGGCCTATCGCGCGCTCGCCGAGGCGCGCACCGCGATCGACCTCGCCGCCGCCGAACTCCCCGCCCTGGCAAGGCACTCCGAGGGCACGGACGAGATCGCGGTCACCCTGGAACGGCTCGTCGACACGACCACGGCGTGTGCCGTGCAGCTCGACGACACCGGCCGGCTCACGCCCCGGCACACCGACCGGATCACCGAACTCCTCGGCGAACTGGCCGAGCGACGCGAACGGGCGGGACTTCGCACAGCACCCACGCGTCCCCTCACGGTGTGACGCTCACGGGACTTCGAACCGTACGGTCCATCGAAGCGTGACGGATCTGGGACTTGGATCCGTATGGTCCATCGGAGCGTGACGGATCTGGGACTTGGATCCGTACGGTCCATCGGAGCGCGACGCCCGCGAGTTCACTCAGCGCGCGCACGATGCCCCAGGGCCCCGAAAAATCTTGACCCGACTCCGATGAGTTCCGCTTCTCCCGGGCGTCCACCACAGAGTAGGCACCGTTCCACAGGAGGAGCACATGACGCTTCCGCAGATCGTCTCGCGCGAGGAGTGGCAGGCCGCGCGCGAGGAACTGCTGGTCAAGGAGAAGGCGGCCACCCGTGCGCGTGACGCTCTCAACGCGGAGCGGCGCGGACTGCCGATGGTCGAGATCGACAAGGAGTACGTCTTCGAGAGCGGCGACGGGAAAGCGACGTTGCCCGACCTCTTCCGGGGACGGGACCAACTCGTCCTCTACCACTTCATGTTCGCTCCCGAGTGGGACGCGGGCTGCCGCAGCTGCTCGGCGTTCCTCGACCAGCTCGGGCACCTCGCCCATCTGCGGGCCCGCGGAACCGAGTTCGCCGCGGTGTCCCGGGCGCCGTACACGAAGCTCCTTCCGTTCAAGGCCCGAATGGGCTGGACTGTGCCCTGGTACTCGTCGTACGACAGTGACTTCAACTACGACTTCCAGGTGTCTTTCGCTGGACAAGAACCCTACGAGCGGCCTGGGATGAGCTGCTTCCTGCGTGACAGCGGACGGGTGTTCCATACGTACTCCACGTACGAACGCGGTCTTGACGGCCTCGGCTCCACGGCCTCTCTCCTCGATCTCACCGCGCTGGGCCGGCAGGAGGAGTGGGAGGAGCCCAAGGGCCGCGCATCCGCGCTGGGGGCACCCGCGGGCAGCGAGCGCGTCCGGTACCACGACGAGTACGAGATCTGACGCGAGGAGCAAGAGGTCCGACGGGACCGGGACGAGAGCCTGCGACATCGGACGTCCGGAGGGATCGGGACGAGGTCCGAAGAGCGCCGGAGGCCCGCGTAGCCCGCTCGCGGGACGGATCCGCTACCCAGTGTCGACTTCGTCTCAGTACTGTCACTTCCAGAGCCGTTCACCCCATGGCAGGCGTTTAACTCTGGAGAGCAGCGCGACATGGAGGTACAGGGTGAACGGGCGAATGGTGCTGGAGCGTTTTCCCGCCGGCGGACCACGCGGGTCGTGGCCCGCGGAGGAGTTCGCGCAGGCGCGCCGCCAGGAGGGCCAGGCCGCCGAGGTCGTCATGGATCTCGCCTCCGACGCGTTCCTGGTCGTCGTGGGCGGTGCGGACGGCGTCGAGTGAGTGACGCGGCGCCCTCTCCCGGAGAGTCAACTCGGTGAATCCGTCCTGCCCCTGCCGGCCACGGCGGTGCTCACGCGCTGATCGGGCGCGACCAAGCGGGTGTCGTCCCCGTGACCCGGCACAGGGCCAGGTACAGAGGAATCGGCGGGGTATACGGAAGCGTGCCATCCGGTTTGTGGATCAGCCCGGGAATCCGAGGTGAGTCCGGCACGACCGCACCCGTGACGTAGTGGGCGGGGGACGGCCACTCCAGGGCGACATCGGAGTCGGAAGGAACGATCCACCACCACTGCGCCGGGTCCGCGTAGACGCAGCCCACGCGAGGCAGCCGCGACAGCAGCAGCGGTCCGAAATGGGCGGGCACCGAGACCGCGTCGCAGCCCAGCGGCACCTTCATGCCTTCGGGAACGGGGAGACGCCTCGGCTGCCCGGACTGTCGCCGTCCGCGCTCCATGCGGACCAGCGTGTCCAGGCTGAGGACCTGCGCCGCAGGCCCCGCCGCAGACGTACGACTCACAGGCTCTCCCGTTCCCGTTCCAGCGCTCGTTCCTGGTGCGGATCCCGATGCGGATCCCGATCCCGATCCCGATCCCGATGCGGATCCCGATCCCGATGCGGATCGCGATCCTGACTCCCGTGCCGGGCGGAGGGATCCTGGGGGTTCCCCACGGTTCCCGCCCCCCAGGATCCCTCCGCCCCCGTGCCCCGACCGTCGTTCGGGGGCTTCTTGGCGCTCCAGCCCAGGTCCGCTCGCGGGCCCGTGTCCGCGTCGGACGGGCCCTGGTCGGACCACGCTGCACGGGGCCGACCAGGCAGCCCCGGGTCCGGCTCGGCCTCGAAGCCGGCGCCGAGCCGTTCCGGGCCGTCCTGGTCGGCCAGGTCATGCCGATCGTCCGTGTCAACCGGGTCCGGCCAGGTCTCGCGGGTGGTGTCCGCGGTGTTATCGGCCCGGCCTGCCGAGCGCGCGATCTCCGCCCACACCAGCAGGCCGGGCCCGGTGTCCTGGGCCCCCCAGGCCCTGGACACTGCCGCGACGAGAAGCAATCCCCTCCCGTGCTCCTCGTCGGGCCGTCGCGGGGAGGGCTGCGGCTCACCCGGAGCGCATCCCTCGTCGCACACGGCTATGCGCACCAGGTCGCCGGCGTCGTGCAGCTCGCAGACGACGCGTTGCCCGGCGGCATGCACGATCGCGTTGGTGACCAGCTCCGACACCACGAGGGCCGCCGTGTCGCACGTGTCCTCGCACACCGCCCAGCCGGACAGACGGGACCGGGTCACGCGTCTCGCCTGTGCCACGGAGCCCGGGTGTGCGGCCAGCTCGAAGCGGAACCGGCGCTCGGCGGCCGCGCCGGGGTGCTGCCCCATGGCGGCACGGAGACCGAACCGGTCTTCGGCGGCGTCTGTTCCTAACGGCGCGGACGGAATCACGCATGCCACTATCGCCGCGCCGCGAACACTTGGCAAGACTCACTCTGAAAAATGCAGAGTGCCGTGTGACGCCGTGGGGGCGCGTGGCACACTGCTGGCAACAGCAAGCCGAGCGGCGCCAGTTGGGATCGTCGAGGAAGACGAGGAAGAACCCGGACGGCGCCGACCGGGCTGTCCGGACTCAGTGGAGGTGGGACGTGAGCGAACCGCGGTCCGCGCCGACGGTCGGCCAGGTCGTCCTCGGCCGGCGACTGCTGGACCTGCGTGAACGCGCGGGTCTCAAGCGTGAGGAGGCCGCGCGGATCCTGCGCGTCGCCCCCGCGACGGTCCGCCGAATGGAGATGGCCGAGGTCTCCCTCAAGATCCCGTACCTCCAGCTCCTGCTGAAGTCGTACGGCGTCGGCGACGAGGAGGCCGAGGCCTTCGTCCAACTGGCCGAGGACGCCAACAAGCCAGGCTGGTGGCAGCGGTTCCACGACATCCTGCCCGACTGGTTCTCCATGCACGTCAGCCTGGAGGGTGCCGCCGCCCTCCTGCGCTCCTACGAACCCCACTTCGTTCCGGGCCTGTTGCAGACCGAGGACTACGCCCGCGGCGTCCTGGAGGCGGGAGCCATCGGGCAGACCAGGCCCGAGGACATCGAGCGCCATGTGGCACTGCGCATGCAACGCCAGGATCTGCTCAAGCGCGAGGACTCACCCCGGATTTGGGTCGTGATGGACGAGACGGTGCTGCGCCGCACCATCGGCGGTCCCGAGGTGATGCGCGCTCAGATCGACAAGTTGCTTCAGGCCACGAAGCTGCCCCATGTGACGTTGCAGGTGATCCCGTTCTCCTCGGGTCCGCACCCCGGCACGTACGGGCCCTTCGTGCTGTTCCGATTTGCCATGCCGGAACTCCCGGACATGGTCTACAGCGAGTACCTGACCGGCGCCGTCTACCTGGACGCGCGTCCCGAGGTGGCGACCCACCTGGAGGTCATGGACCGCATGGCGGCTCAAGCCGCCACGGCACACCGCACGAAGGAGATCCTCCGGGATCTCCGCAAGGAGCTGTGAATGGAACGCATCACGCCGGAACGCATCAACCCGCGAATAGGCAACGTGCGCATCTACAACGGAATGCCCGCCCGTGAACTGGGCAGCGAGGGCTGGCACAAACCGTGGAGCGGCGGCAACGGCGGCAACTGCCTGGAGGCGATGAAACTCGCCGACGGCCGTATCGCCGTACGCCAGTCGGCCGACCCGGACGGTCCCGCTCTCATCTACACACCCGGCGAGATGACCGCGTTCATCCAGGGCGCGAAAGCGGGAGAGGCGGACTTCCTCCTTTCCTGAACGACTTGATTTTTCTCTTTCCCCGACTTCCCTGAATTTGGTTCTGAGTTGATCACCTACCACGGCGCGGACTTACGGAGACCGTCATGACCGGGCAGCCCCCCACGGGAATCGACACGAGCAAGCCGCATCCCGCGCGGATGTACGACTGGTATCTCGGCGGCAAGGACAACTACCCCGTCGACGAGGAAATGGGCCGTCAGATGCTCGCCCTCGATCCGAGGGTGCCGGTGATGGCCCGGGTCAACCGCGCCTTCATGCACCGTGCCACACGCTGGCTGGCCCAGAACGGTGTGCGGCAGTTCCTCGACATCGGCACCGGGATCCCGACCGAGCCGAACCTCCACCAGATCGCCCAGGCCGTCGCACCCGACGCACGGGTCGTGTACTGCGACAACGACCCGATCGTGCTGGCCCACGCGGCAGCCCTGCTGCGTAGTTCGGACACGGGAGTGACCGAATACCTGCAGGCCGACGTGCGGGACCCGGACGCGATTCTCGACGGGGCCAGGAAAGTCCTGGACTTCGGCCGGCCCGTGGCGCTCTCCCTGGTGGCGCTGCTCCACTTCGTCTCCGACGCGGACGGCGCGTACGCCCTGGTCGACCGCCTGCTGTCCGAACTGCCCTCCGGCAGCTACCTGATGGTCACCCACGCCACCGCCGACTTCACTCCCGAGGAGTCGGCGGCGGCGATCGCGAAGCTGAAGGCGGCGGGCGTCACCCTGGCACTCCGCTCCCGCGAGGAGTTCCTCCGGTTCTTCGACGGCCTGGACCTGGTCGAGCCGGGCGCGGCGGTGGTCCACGAGTGGCACCCGGAACTGGGCGAACCGGTGCCGGGTCAGGAGGACGGGATCATCCCCGGGTACGGGGCCGTGGGACGCAAACCGTAGGTCTTCCGGGGGGAATTGAGCACCCCGTCGCGCTGTCTCCCGGATGCGGGGACACCGCGGCGGGGCGCGGCCTTTGGGGGCTCAGGGCTTCGGGGCGCGGTTTCGTCGGCGCTACGCGGTCATCGGACGGTCGTACGGCCCGATCGGGGCCGGCAGACGCGTGCGGGCGGCGCCGCTCAGCGCCCGGTCCACGGCCGCGGCGACCGCCCGGCCCTCGGCGATCGCCCACACGACGAGCGACGCGCCGCGTGCCGCGTCCCCGGCGACGTACACCCCGGGCACGTTCGTGTCGAAGTCGGGGCCGCGGGCGATCGTGCCGCGCGGCTCAAGTGCCAGTCCCAGCTGATCGATCAGGCCGTCGTGCCGGTCCGGTCCCAGGAAGCCGAGCGCGAGCAGCACGAGGTCGGCCGGCAAGGTCCGCCCGGAACCCGCTATCGGTTGTCGCCGCTCGTCGACCTCGACGAGCCGCAGCGAGCGCACCCGCCCGTCGGCGCCTCCGCCGAACTGGAGCGTGGACGCGGCGAAGAGGCGCGCGTCCGCGTCCGCGGCGGGTGCCGTGCCCAGCGAGCCGGCCTCCTCGTGCGCGGCGGAGAGCCGGTAGATCTTCGGATACGTCGGCCACGGTTCGGCGTCCTCGTCGCGCTCGGCCTCCGGCTGCGGATAGATGTCGAGCTGGGTCACGGACGAGGCGCCCTCACGTACGGCGGTCCCCAGGCAGTCGGCTCCGGTGTCACCGCCGCCGACGATCACCACGTGCCTGCCCGCCGCGGACAACGGAGAGACCTCCAGATCCCCCTCGCACACCCGGTCGGCCAGCGGAAGGTACTCCATCGCCTGATGGATGCCGGACAACTGTCTTCCGGGTACGTCCAGTTCCCGCCAGGCCGTGGCCCCCAGCGCCAGAATCACGGCGTCGTAGCGCGCCTTGAGCTCGGTCGCCCCGATGTCGGTGCCGATCGCCGTCGAGGTACGGAACTTGGTCCCCTCCGCGCGCATCTGGGCCAGCCGCCGGTCCAGCTGCCGCTTCTCCATCTTGAACGCGGGGATTCCGTACCGTAGAAGACCGCCGATCCGGTCGGCCCGCTCGTACACGGCCACCGTGTGCCCCGCCCGCGTCAACTGCTGTGCCGCGGCGAGTCCGGTGGGCCCCGAGCCGACGATCGCGACCGTCCGCCCCGAGAGCCGGTCCGGCGGACGCGCCGGTGTGAATCCCTCCTCCCAGGCACGGTCGGCGATGGCGACCTCGACGTTCTTTATGGTGACCGCCGGCTGGTTGATCGCCAGCACACAGCCGGCCTCGCACGGCGCGGGGCACAACCGCCCGGTGAACTCGGGGAAGTTGTTCGTGGCGTGCAGCCGGTCGCTCGCCGCCCGCCAGTCGTCGCGCGAGACGAGGTCGTTCCACTCGGGGATCAGGTTGCCCAGTGGGCACGCTTCATGACAGAAGGGGATGCCGCAGTCCATGCACCGGTCGGCCTGTTTCTCGATGATCGGCAGCAGGGCTCCGGGAACGTACACCTCGTTCCAGTCCCGCACCCGCTCCTGGACGGGCCGGCGCGGATACTCCTGGCGCGGAGTGGTCATGAAACCCTTGGGATCGGCCATGGCCGTCCCCCTCATGTACGCGTACCGGTGCGGGGCCGCACAGCCGTCGGCCGTCATCGGCCCCGGAATGCTGGCGGCACTCCTTTCCCGCCACGATACGTCGCCCGCGCATACGCCGCCTGCGCATACGCGGCCGCTCCGGACGGCAGCGGACCGCGGGCTCGGACGCGGGCTCGTCCGAGGGCTCGGACGACGGTGGACGTCCGGGCCGCTGGGGGGGGGGGGGGGTGGGACGGACGCGCACACGGCTGGGGAGGGCGCGGACGCGCACAGCCGGGGGAGGGGCGGGCGGCTCAGGTGAGAGCGAGCGCGTACGACACCGCCGCGGCGGCCGAGGCCGCGGTGCGGACGTGATTCCACATCGTCCACTGGCGCACGAAGGTGGGCCAGTAGACGGCGGCTTCAGGCGTTCCGGGGTCCAGCTTCATCAGCGCGTCGTTGCGCGGGACGTTCGCGGCGATCGTCACCCCGAACGCCCCGAACAGATACAGCGCGCTGCCGAGCAGCAACTCCACGGTCCCCTCGTCCGGCAGCAGCACGAAGGTCACCACCGCGAGCACCGAGCACAGCATGGCCGACCCGACGAAGGCCAGCATGAACGGGGGGCGGACCGCCGCGACGTTGATCGCGTTCATCGCGGCGACTCCCTGGGCCGGCGGCAGCTGGGCGAGCGCCTTCATCACGAAGGTCGAGAACCCGAAGAACACCCCCGCCACCAGCCCGCAGCCCAGCACCCCCAGCAGCGTCAGCACGAAATACGGTCCATCGATCATGTTCACTCCCATGTCGAACCGGCCGAACCCAAGATCCTGCACAGCGGCGATCGTCACCACAAGTGAAATCCGCAACGACGACGGTGGCCATGGCCGAGCGGCGCGCACACATGCGCGAGCGTCTCCAAGTCCGCAGAGCGTCCACTCACGCCCGCGCGAGCGTTCGCTTGGGCCCGCAGAGCGTCCACTCACGCCCGCGCGAGCGTTCGCTTGGGCCCGCAGAGCGTCCACTCACGCCCGCGCGAGCGTTCGCTTGGGCCCGCAGAGCGTCCACTCACGCCCGCG